>JACDAE010000309.1 GCA_013695595.1 Ktedonobacteraceae bacterium
GCATCATAGTCCATCCCATAAACTTCCTTGAGTTGTTCAATGCGTTTGAGGGTTTCCTCACCAAAGGGATGTTTTTGCTCGAAAGCATGTAAAACTATCCCTTCAAGCAAATCGCCTTGAGGATCGACTGTCTCGGCTTGCCCTGACTCTGCTTGAGCACGGCCAGAGTGTTGTGCTCGAATATGGCTTTTGGGGCCGATCCGAGCGTGACCAGAAGCGTTCTGATGCACATTCTATTGGAGTCCCCATTGACCTCTACTATTTCAACCCGCCACGAGAGGAACTCTGGCAGCGCTTGATAGCGAGGAATCGGGACGGCGAACATGGGACTGTGCCTATCAGCCACACCGATCTGGAGCAGATGTCGGTAATTTTCCAGGCTCCTGACGCCGCAGAGTTTGCCCTCTTTGATAAGGCAGATGAAGTAGTAGATCCACGCCTTTACCCATTCAGGTAAACGTATCCCTCCTTCCCCTCGATTTATTGACCAGTGATCACTGGATTTTCAGATAGGAGAGAGATGGGCAATGAACCACGCTGCGTAACTACGAGGTCTTATAGGTTAGCTATTTGTCGTCCTTTCTTGACATTATACCAAGTGGTCTATATAATTGTGGCGAGAAAGGAGGGGTGGTATGAGTTCGACACGCGACCAGATTATTGAAACAACGTGCATCCTGCTTGAGGCACAGGGGTATCACGCTACTGGCCTGAACCAGATCATTGCCAAGAGCGGCTCTCCCAAAGGCTCATTATACTACTACTTTCCACAGGGCAAAGAGGAACTGACCGCCGAGGCGATTGCGCGTTCAGGCCGCATCGTCGAACGGAACATCCGCGCTGGTCTTGCGAACAATAAGGAACCTGCGGAGGCGATTGCCAACTTTGTACGTTCGATTGCGCAGGCAGTCGAATCATCCAGCTTCAGCGCGGGCGGCCCGTTGACGACGGTGGCCCTGGAAACGGTCAATTCGAGCGAGCGTTTGAATCTGGTCTGCCGTGAAGCCTATGGTTGGCTGCGCGATGCCTTCGCCGAGAAACTGGTCGCGGGGGGCTACACGCCAGAACGCGCCACTCGACTCGCAACGTTTATTGTTTCTGTTATCGAAGGGGGCATTATTTTGAGCCGCACAAACCATAGTGGAGACCCACTGCGCCATGTAGCTGATGAGCTTGGAGACTACCTACGTGCAGCTTCGAACACAGAAACACGCGTTCAATGAACACTTTTTTTTGCCAGGATATCAACTGGTCTCTCTTGATCAGTAAAACGAAAAGGAGACGAACAGGATGAAACTGGCTGTTTTTGGTGCCACTGGGCGGACTGGAAAGCCACTGGTGGAGCAGGCATTACAGGCAGGCTGCGAGGTTGTGATCCTGGTGCGCACACCGTCAAAACGTGCGGTACAGAGTCCCAGGCTCACGGTTGTGCAGGGTGACGTAATGAACCAGGTGGATGTTGACAAGGTCGTGCAGGGAAGCGACGCGGTGATCAGTGTGATTGGGCAGACAAAGCAATCTCCCAGGAACCTGCAGACGGTCGCTATCAACCATATCATCGAGTCGATGAACAAATACGGCGTCAAGCGCCTGGTAAGCCTGACTGGGGCTGGCGTCGATGACCCGCATGATCGGCCAAATAGTGTCAATCACCTGATCAAAATAGCCCTGAAGGTACTGTCAGGGCACGTGTTGAAGGACGCTGAGAATCACGCCGAGGCAATTTACAAGAGCAACCTGGACTGGGTGATCGTGCGCGGGCCGATGCTGAACGAAGGGCCGTATACCGGCAAGTACCGCGTCGGCTGGGTTGGTGTGAACACCGGTTCGCGCATCTCGCGTGCCGATCTGGCTGAATTTCTTCTCAAACAGACGACGGATACGACCTACCTGCGGCAAGCACCAATGGTCAGCGACTAATCGGCGGATGAAGGAGAAGATGGCCTATGGCTATAGAAACAAAAGAACGCGCGGAGCGCAGACCGCCAAAGATCGCAAATCAGCTTGTCACGCTGCTGCGCTCACCTATGCATCGGCTTATCCTCGCAGATAAGGAGTGGATGAGATCCGGTGCCTCTTGATCGGATTTTACTGACGGAGTGGGTCTGCACGTTTCCTCCTCACATTGCCATCAGAATGACGACAATGAGTTCGATTGCCTCTCCCTCCTCCTTGTAAGTATATAGACCAGTCTGTATACTTACAATCAGATGGGTGAGAGTCGAAGGTGAGAGCATGAGATAAGCAGAACAAATAAGGAGGAATACGACAATGAAAGCAGTGCGCATTCACGAACGCGGCGCGACGGATGTGATGAAGTTCGAGGAGATCGAGACCCCAGTGCCGGGGGCGGGCGAAGTCTTGATCAAGGTAGCAGTGGCCGGTATTAGCTATTCTGATATCGGTCAGCGCAAGGGTACCTATCCCAACTTGGTAGAGCTACCAATGACACTGGGCAACGAGGTTGCTGGAACGGTGGTCGCACGTGGTCCCGGTGTCGTGGATCCCATGGTAGGCACGCGTATTGTCTCGTTGGTGGATGGCGGTTATGCCGAGTACGCCATTGCCAGAGCTAACCAAGTCATGCCGATCCTCGATGGAGTCAGCTTCGCCCAGGCCACTGTCATCCCCATTCAAGGGCAGACCGCCTACCTGCTGCTTGATAAGGCGGCCCAACTGCGTCAAGGTGAGAGCATTCTGATCCATGCCTCATCGGGTGGGGTGGGTTCCTTGGCCGTGCAGTTAGCGCAATCCAAAGGGGCAAGTCTGATCATCGGCTCGACCAGCTCTCACGAGAAGCTCGACTTCGTTCGTTCGCTTGGTGTCCAGGCCGTTATCAACACCAACGACGATACCTGGGTGGAACAGGTTATGCAAACGACGCACGGGCATGGGGTCAATGTGGTGCTCGATGCGCTGGGAGGCAGCAGCAGCCAGCAGAGTATTGCCTCACTGGCTCCCTTTGGCCGTATGGTCGTCTTCGGCTCGCTCAGCGATGAGCCAACAATGATGGTTGCCCAGCAGTTGATCTCCAAATGCCTGACTCTCGTAGGCTACAATACGCTGATCCAGCCGCTCGAGGATCAGATGCGCGCTGGCCAGGCCATCATGCGGGGGATCGCTAGAGATCAGCTCAAGGTAACGGTCAGGCACAGCTTCCCTCTAGAGAAAGTGGCCGCCGCCCATCAAGCCATCGAGGATAAGCAGACCTACGGCAAAGTCGTGCTGACCATGTAGCCATCTAGCCGCGTTCTTGCAAGACGAGCCAACTGGATCGCAGAGCTGGCTCATGCTTCATTTTCAGTTCCTCTTGATGGGTTTCTAGAACCCATCGTATCATCATGCTCTTTTTTTGACAAGAGCGAATAGTTCGCCTCAGGACTTTTTAAATTTCGCCAAAGAAGAGATGCACGAGAGATGCCGCATTTTCCGAGATCGTGCTCGCATGAGAAACAAGGGATTATCCAGGCGGCCACACGCCGAGCTTTTCGAGCATAGCGAGCGCATTCTGGCGTGCCTGCTGGTTTTCCGGGTCGCGAATAAGCGTCAAGGTGTTCAGGAAGAGCAGGAACTCATCATGCAGAATGATGTAGTCACGCTCCTCCTGCGCTTCTATCTCCAACTCATAATAGCTGAACCCAAGCATATTTCCATAAAAATCATACGTTCCAAGGCGAACGCCTCTCTCATCATCAGCCGTCGTCAAGCGTCCTTCTGGAAAGGCTTCCCACAGGCGCTCAAATTCTGGCTTCGGCACGAGAAAGACATAGTCGTTGCTTGCACCCAATCCGTAATGATCCATCGCATGCCCGGTAATGAGTAATGGTTTCAGCAGGAAGATCAGGGGAAGGTGCGCAAATGGCTTGTCAGGAAGCCCTGATCCAGCGTTGTTATGCTCTGAGGGTGAAAAATCAGACATTGTATTACTCCTTCTTGCGCGTTTCTAAGAAAGGGGAAGATCCTTCGACAAATACATCCTTCCCACGATAGTGTTGCCATTGTTCCGTGTCCTGTGCAAAATCGTCCATCAATTGAGCGAAGGCGTGCCATTCTTGCTCTGCTTTGGTCATAATCTCGTAATAGGTGGTGGGTTTGACGCCGAGGCGGTTCAAATAGGCCTCAAAGTGGCGCTGATAGACCTCTGGCAGCACTTCGATACGTTGTCCCCGTTCTCCACGTGCACAATAATGTCCACCGTCAGCCGGAACATGTTTTCCATTGGACGCCGAAAAGCCCATTTTGCCCATCTCTTTGCTCACTTTCTCAGCGTTGCTCACATTGCCCACAAGCAAAATACACGTCATAGGTGGTTTGAAAGGTGTTCCACTCCTGCTCCAGATGCTCAATGACGGCATCGAATTGGGTCGCAGGGACGCCTAAGAGGCTCTGCGCCAATGGTTTCATGGAGGGCCAGCGAGAAGATTGCCGATACGACCTCCCCATCTGCCGACAGGGATCACGTCTGTTTTGGTGGTGACATGGGAGAAACCCGCATCGCGCAAGAAGACGCCGATCTGGGCGGCATGGCTGGCATCGATGCCTCGCGTCTGACTGATTGCGGCAAACCAGGCCAGAAATTGCCGGGTTGCGGCTCCTGCATGATGAAACCCCATCCCCATTTCGACTAATTCGACCCACCCTCCAAAACGGGTCACGCGTTGCAGTTCACGGATGGCGAACGGCCACTGGGCCAGGGGGATGCCAGCGATCAGGAGCCGTTGATGGACATAGGTAAAGTGCTGCGCGGGAAACGGAAGGCCAGCCAACACATTGCCTTGCCGAAATTGCGCGTTGAGCGGCGTCGATGTCGTGCGGGGAACCTCCTCTAAATCCAGGCCGATGACCGATGTCAGGGGATAGGTGGAGGCAATTTCATGGCCTCAGCGTCCCGTCCCGCACCCAACATCTGAGACCCGCCCCCCTTTTTGGAGCAGGGCATCAACCGGCGCAAACG
>JACDAE010000310.1 GCA_013695595.1 Ktedonobacteraceae bacterium
AGGTGACGCCCCTACCCGATGTAGACACCTATTGAACTGTATAGTTCACCTTCTGCCAGCTATTGTCACCATCAACAGTACGCAACAATCCATTACCAGCGGCCCACCCTTGTTGAGCATTGATAAAGCTCAATGAATCGAAACCTGCACCAACTATGCCATTGAATCTATGCCAGCTTACCCCCATGTCATTACTTATAAATGACTGACCTCGCTGATTGGTCACGTAGAAGTGAGTGGGATCAACAATATACAGATCGCCAACTCCACCCAGGCCAGCAGTATTGCCAAGCGCTAGGAATGAACCGCTTGCACGCCAGGTAGCACCATTGTTGTGCGTTGTAAAGATCTCAAAACCGGATGTAACTCCTTGTACGCCCACAGGCAAGAAACCGGTAGATCCAAAGAAGACCGGCGATGTCGTCGTATTATCACCACTCGCTCCCTTTACAGCTGGTAGAGCAACCTCCTGCCAGGAGCGACCTCCATCGTGCGTGACAGACATGTGTGGAGTTGCATAAGGGCCACCATGCGTCAAGTAGCCATTCTTCGCATCAACAAATGAGACACGAACATTTTGATCACTCGTACGAATATCGGGCAATGCACTCCAGATTGCGCCTCCATTGGTGGTCGAGAACAAAGCGAACGACTCTGATCCCGCACCCGGTCCGCCATTGTCGCCAACCAGCAACCAACCATTCAGGTTGCCGTTAAAAGTCAATGATGAAATCCCGAAGCCAGAACTCGTCTTGACGGTAGAACTCTGCCAGCTTGCTCCACCATTCATTGTGCGCAATATGGTGAACGTTCCATTACCAATAGTGGCTTCATAGGCAACCCACGCATGTTGAGCATCCCTAAAGGTCGCAACGAACGATTGTGGTTTCGCGACATTGTAGTGTGGTGTTACATTGGACCAATGATTGCCACCATTCACTGTACGCAAAATCATCGTTGTATTTGCAGTAGCCCATCCAGTTGTCTGGTTTACCATACGAATTGATTGTAACACTGGTGTGTTTGCTAATTGAGAGCGTTGCGTTGTAGAGGCCGCTCGAACCACATGTGTATTTGATATGCCTACAGCAGTGCCTAATAGGCAAAGCAACATCACCCCGTAAAAGGGGAAAATCAGGCGACGATTGTACCATTGCTTCATAGTAAAAATCTTTCCCTTCTTATCGAACCTGTGTAAATTGTGATATGTCAATTTTTTTAAAAGATGCATCCTTTATATAGTAAAAAAGGCTAAATGTGAGAGAAAAATCTCGTTACATCAGCCTTAAAGAATAAATGAGGCATCTTTACATCATCATCTTCATAATAAGCTAAGCAACGCAAAGATTCCAAAAAGCGTAATTACAATACCTGAACACCGATTGATCCATAGTAGCCAGCGAGGAGTAAATTTTTTGCGTAACAGACTCACGCCGCTCGTTAGAATAACCCACCACAACGCTGAGCCAAGGAATACGCCTCCAACTACGATTGCCGCCGCCAGGTAGCTTTTGCTGGCCCCTCCGACACCGATGCCAGCAAATATGGCAATAAACGAGAGAATCGTGGTTGGATTGGTGAGAGTAAGCAGCAATGTGGAGAGATAGGCACCTGGATAGTTCTGTGCACGCGCCACAGCAGCTCGCTCGGCTGGTCGCGTCCTCAGGGTCTTGATGCCCAGGTAGAGCAGGAAAATTCCCCCTAACAGGTGAATCCATAGCTGCTGGTTGAGCAGAAACGTTGAGATAATCGTGAGTCCAAACGCAGCTATAGAGCCATAGAAAGCATCAGCGGTCGCAGCTCCCAGACCCGATACAAGGCCATAAAGCTGTCCACGCTCCAATGTGCGTTGAATGCATAAGATGCTAATCGGGCCAACAGCAGCGGCAATCGAGAGGCCAATAAACAAGCCTCGTATGAAAAAACTGGCGTCCATCTTCTTTTCTTTTCTCCTTCAGTAGTTTTGGCGTACAAAAAAAACGTCGCCAGAGCCTGTATATCAGGGTCTGGCGACGTTGCGGGGATGTCCCGTGCGTTTTCTACGTTTGCTTCCATATGCTGAAAGATATGCGCAGCAAACCAGACCTCCAATCAGGTTGGTTCACTTGCTGATTTTGTGTTACTACATCAGTATAATATTTGAGCATATTTTTGCTTTCAGCGTTTCTGGTGCTATTTCAAAAGAGATATGATGAGTATAACATAGAATTGCAATGTTGTTCCCCTATTTATCGCTAAGAATCCAGAGGATCAATGATCCTCCCTCACCATCTCAGCTACAATCTTCCCCGACAACATTACTAAGGGCACTCCTCCACCAGGATGTGTACTTCCACCCACAAAGTATAACCCATGTACCTTTTTTGAGCGATTACCAGGACGTGTAAAGGGGGCCATTCTGGCGTTTGATGATAATCCATAGATGGAGCCTGCATTGGAGCCATACTCGCGCTTGAAATCTTCGGGCGTAAGGATGGCTTCACAAACAATATGCGCACGTAGATCATGGAGATCGATCTGCGTATGGCTTGCAAGCTGATTAAGAATGCGCTCCCGATACGCGGGTGCATCCCGTTCCCAGTTGCTGGTAGCCGTGAGATAGGGCGCGTTGACCAGCACAAAGAGATTTTCATGTCCCGCTGGTGCCTGGCTGGCATCGCTGCGCGTGGTAGCACAGACGTAGATCGTCGGATTGCGCACAGGAATGTGTTCTGTGAAAAGATCCTCAAATTCGGCAGGGTAGTCGTCGGAGAAGAAAATATTGTGATGCGCAAGTTGTGGATACTGCTTATCAGTACCAAGCAGCAAGACAAAGCCGGAGCAGGATGGTTCCAATGCTTTGAGCTTACGCAATGCACGCTTCGTAATAACCGCAGATGGAAGCAGTTGACTCTGCGTGGTCACGACATCGCTGTTCGCAATTACGATATCACTGCGTATCACACGTCCATCGGCCAATACGACCCCGCGTGCTCTACCGCGCTCCACAAGAATGCGGCGCACATCACAGCTCGTCTCAATATCCACACCCAGCTCACGCGCCAGACGTTCCAGAGCCTCAGCAAGCGCGTAGATCCCGCCACGTGGGTACCAGCCACCATCGGCGAGTTCGACATAAGGAATGATGCTATAGACTGCACCAACCTTATAAGGAGAGGAACCATTGTAGGTTGCATAGCGATCAAACAATTGGCGCAGGTGCTCATCGGCAAAAAAGCTGCGTACGCAATCATCCAGCGTGGCGGGTGAAAGCGCCGCAAACACCGCACGCAAACGCGAAAGCATAGTACTTCCAGATAATTCATCAACCACACCTGGATGCCCTTGCAAAACATACTGGATAAACGTATTCAGGACAGCAAGCGGGCTACCCAGGCTATGATAAAGAAATGGATCAGCGGCGGCCTGATAGATAGTGCGGGTAAAGGCGAGAAAGCGGTAGAACGCTTCGCCATCGTGTGGATTGAAGCGAGCGAATTCGGCTGCCAGAAGTTCTGTATCGCGCCATGCATTCAAAATCAGTCCATCCCGGTAGAAGTAGCGACAGGTAAGATCGAGCGGAATAAGATCAAGATAATCCTCCAGGCGACGATTGGCATCTTGAAACAATTCCTGCAGTACATACGGCATCGTGATGAGAGAAGGGCCAGTATCGAAACTAAATCCTTGCATTTTGCGCTGATTGAGCTTGCCACCCACACGCGATTGACGTTCAAAGATCCGCACATGATACCCTGAAGTTGCGAGACGAAGGGCAGCAGAGAGGCCGCCAATGCCAGCGCCGACGATAACAACGTGTTTGTTTAAATGAGACATATTTCTACCTTGCTTATGCTATTATTATCAAAGATGGTACCACACAAAATTCTGGGTCAAAAGAAGATAAAAGACATGATACCTGCCCGTAAATTTCCGCTCGGCAAGTTGCTTGTCCGGTGGCTTATCGATAGTTCATTGCGCAAACATTTCGATCGCGTATTCTTGCGTATGCGCAGCCCACAGACCGCCGAACAAAGCACCCTGCCAATGATTATGTGTGCCAACCACTCTAGCTGGTGGGATGGCTATGTGGCGATGCTGATAGAGCGCACGCAAGGCTTCGACGCCTATTTGATGATGGAACAAGCACAGCTCCGGCGCTACTTTTTTTTCGCGTGGGCGGGATGCTTCTCGGTTGATCGCCGGAATGCACGTTCGGCTCTACAATCGCTACAATACGCCTCGCGCTTGCTGAAAAGAGGGCCAAAGCGCTTTGTATGGCTCTTTCCTGAGGGCGAGATTCATCCCAATGACAGGCGTCCACTCGTCTTCTTTACAGGGGCCGCCTATCTCGCACGCATGACCACGCCAGTTTTGCTCTATCCAGTTGCGACGCGTATTGAATACCTGGCTGAACAGCGGCCAGATCTCTTTATCAGCGTTGGAGAGCCGCTCCAGATCACAGCAGAAGATGCAAAGGGACGAGATTTCCTCAAACGCTGTACAAAACAACTGGAAGAACTGGTCACGCTCGAACTCGATCAACTACGCAGTGATGTCCTGGCCAGTGACCACTCTAGCTTTACCCAGATTATGCATGGTAAGTCGTCAATCAATAGGATCTTCGACACAGCCATGTTCAGAAAGCAGATTGGCAAACAGTAAATGCAGTTCGACCCTCTCGTTGTTAGCTTAGAAATTATTGTAGGTATTTTGTGTGTACTCTTTCTGATGCTCCTGGTGAACCTGTGCACCTTTTACCGACTTCACAACTCCCTTACCCCATTGGCCTACGGGCGCACACAAGGTAACGCCCCTACGCAACCTGCAATGCCTCTTTTATCGATCCTTGTGCCAGCCCGCAACGAGGAGCAATGCATAGAGGAGTGTATACGTTCGTTGATAGCCCAGGATTATGAAAACCTGGAGGTATTGGTGCTTGATGACCAGAGTACCGACGCAACGAGAACGATTATAAAAAGCATCATTGCTAGCTTGCCAGAAGGCCAGCAAGCACGATTGCAACTGCTCAAGGGCAAAGATTTACCTCAGGGATGGGTTGGCAAGAATTTTGCTTGCCATCAACTGGCGCAAGATGCCAGGGGGAGTTATCTCCTCTTCACCGATGCCGACACAGTTCACAAACCTGGTATGGCACGTGCAGTCATCGATTGCATGCACAACCTCAATGTACAACTCCTCACAGCACAACCCGAACATCTTATGGAAAGCTTTGGCGAGCGCATGATTGTGCCACTTCTCAATTTTACCATTTTAACATTGCTGCCAGTAGCACTTATCAGCAGGCGGCCAGAGCCGAGTCTGGCTACAGGAAATGGACAATTACTCTGCTTTGAACGCCTCGCCTATGAGAAAATCGGCGGTCATGCACGCGTGAAAGGGCGTATTTTGGAGGATGTATTGCTGGCACGCGCCATTAAAAGCGCAGGCTTGCGTATGACCTTTGTCGATGCTCAGGAAGTGATACGCTGCAGGATGTATCGTTCTTTCGCGGAGGTCTGGGCTGGCTTCTCCAAAAATCTCTTTGCCCTTTATAACTACTCACTCCCCTTTGCATTATGTGCACTTGTGCTCAATCTAGCACTGTTTGTACTTCCACTGACGCTCCTGGTGGTCGCGCTATTTATCACGTTACCTGCACAGACACTCATCTTAACACTGACCGCCTACCTTCTTCCAGTGCTTATGAGAACATTGCTCACATGGCGCTTCATCCATACTCAAAAAGGGCTAATGGTCGTGCTCTGTGTGCTTCATCCATGCTCCATTCTACTGGAATGCTTGATCTTACTTAATGCAATACGCTGGCATTACCGTAAAATGGGTACACGTTGGAAGGGGCGCTACTATCCATGAAATCGTATCGAGACCCTCAAGAGCTATCTTACCCTTTTTGCGGTGATTGAAAACAACAAATAGCCAGCGAATAGGGCCAGCAGGGCACCTATATAATACTCATAGGTCAGATCGACCAGGCCAAACATAAAAAGGCTTGTACTGAAGAGGAAACGCGGCGCGAAGATGGCAAGCTGTGTTGTCCTACTTCCATCAGGGGCTACCCTTTTCCTTAAAAAGCGGCCCGCGAGTAGCAATAATGCCAATGTGATCAGGAACCAGGCAACAAAGTTAGCGAATGGCACTCCATAATATCCAATTGGACCAGGAGGAGACCATTCCCAATAGTGTACGACGTGGGCGGCGACCGGCTCGATAGCCAGATCGAGAAGTGCGGCCAGGGATGCACCCAATAGAGCCGGGCGCAGAATTTGGCTACGGGTTTCAGAGCGTGTCCAGGCATAGCCTCCCAGCACAATCAGAATCCAGGCGAACATTACAGCAAGCGGAACGCCACCGGGCAGATGCAGAAAAAGGATGTCTGTATAGTGATACCTGCCAAACGGGAAGCCAGTGTTTACTCCAATGACCTCAACCAGATAAGAAAGCACGATCACGAGCAGGCTTACAAACAAGGCCGAGGCAAGGCCATACAGAAGCACCGCGGCGAGAATGAGGATGGTACCTTCCAGAAAAAGCAAGACGCTTCCAGCCCAGCGCAGCGAAAAGGGGGGCTGTACATTAAAAGCCACGCCGATCACAGCGAAAGGATACACAAAGCAAAATACACAAAAGAGAACCACAAACAAGCGTCTCAGTAATATGTCTAAGATAGAGAGACGCGTATCGCTCCCGATACGGCGTCTCTGTTCGTCGCCTATCAATGTAAGCCTTGACTTCCTACAGCTACGATATGTGTGTAGAAGCCTGTGTTTATAAGTTGCTTGTACCCGTTATTCTGGATATCGAAAGCATACAGGCTACCATCAGCATAGAAAGTAATAATATGTTGATTGAGCCAGGCCCCTAGTTCAATGAAGTGTGCAGGTGTTGTCACCACCAATTGCGGTTTACCAACAGTCACATGCCCACCCGAACCGCTTACCTGAACCTTATAAAGCGCACCGTGACGATTATATGGAGCATAGGCATCACTGGAGAACTGAATGTACAGCAATGTGTGTCCATCTGGTGTGAACGTGGGCGTCGTCTCCCAATGATAGGCTTCGCTATTACTAAGTTCATCCTGTGCAGGTAAGACAACTTGAGTAGCACTCATCGTTGGAGTACTCCCAGAAAGCATGGCTAAATTCAAACTATTGGCATAAGTTAACGAGGTCGTATCGGTCGGAGCACTTTCGTCGGTCGGAGATGGCACAAAACCTTCATAACTTGAATAAAGAAGCGTGCTACCATCTGGAGCAAGCGTCTGCGGGCCTGCAGTCTGACTTGAACTTAAAAGCTGATGTGGCTTGTTGAGCGGCTTGTGCGCCAGATCAAGAGACCAGAGTCCATATTGGACGGGGCGTTGATCACCACGATCGTCTGCCAGCAAAAGTGTAGAGTTACCGGTCTTACCTGTAGGCTGGAAGAAAGAAAAGACGCGGAGACATGGGCAGTCGGTAGCTGAATGCTGATAGACCGGCGCAGAACTTTTCAGTGGTCCGGCATAAATAGTTATCTCACCATTGCCATCAAGCGGCTGAGTACTCCAGGCCACGGTAGTACCATCCTTGCTCAAAGCCAGAGAAGTAATCACCTGATTGTCTGGCAATGTGGCAATTTGCAAAGGTGTGCCACCTGAGATACGGGTCAACCATAGACCGTTTCCACTATAGAGGACCTGTCCATCTGGGGTCAGGATAGGCGATACAGAACGATTGTAAATATAGCCCGGTGTAGTAAGCACACGCGACTGCTCAGTATCAGTAGAGAGGATAGAGATAGTATTTTGCATCTCGTAGACGACATAGCGCCCAACAGGCAACTGAACTGGCGGTTTGCTGGCGTGTCCGGGTATCTGAATAACATCCGAGCCAGTAGAAGGAACAAGCCCCACTGTATGCGGAGCGGGCACAATTGTTTTCAAAGGTGATGCTATCAATTGGGGCAAGGAACGAACCATTTGGCCTGTAAATAAGAGCAGTAGCATACCAATCACAACCAGCCAGATAACGATGACGGGCCTGGAGAGACCCGCCTCCTGGGTAGGCGCTACTGGCTGTGAGAGTGGCAGTTGCTCAGTTTTTTCTGGTGGACTGCTTATTTGCTGTGTCACGGTTATCTGGTACTCCAATATATTCTCTCTGGCTCACAAAGCCAGTATACATGAACGTGTTGGCACTGAAAAGGTCTTTTATAAGTATATTTATCCATATAATTGCGTATTTTTTCTTTTAGATCCCTTGCAAGAAATAGTGAAAGATACACCTCCTATTATTGTCAAGCCAATTTATCCTGTTGCCCATCATCAAAAGCCACTGATTGTGGACGTGCTACATTAGTATAACGTTTTATAAAAGCAAGCGTCCTGGCAAAAACCTCTTCCTGATCGTGGTCCTTCATCACTACATGATATGAAAGATGCAACGTTACAAGTTGCTTTTCCTGTGATCCGAGCAAACGATAAATCTCATATCCATCACGTACTGGAACCACGTGATCGTGAACAGCGGCTATCACCAATACTGGTGCCGTCACCTGTGGTAATTCCTGGCGTAGTTGCGGCAGATATTTGAGCATACTGGCAACTGGAGCCATAGGCGTCCAACGATAGACATCGCGCGTATATTTGCGACGTGCAGCAGGGTTCCGTATATCTTCGCGCAGGGTTGGTACAAGTGGAGTGATACGTTGTGCAATATGCACTGCGGACCTGAGCCAGGGGCTCATATCTAAGGGAGCACACATTGATACCACACCTGCGACTTCCTCATGAGCTGCAACATGCAGGCAGAGAGCAGCCCCCAGAGAGTGTCCTATGAGAAACACGTACTCACAGCACTGTTTGAGTGAGGATACTTCGCGCTTCACCGCCGTTGACCATTCATCCCATCCGAGAGGAAGCATATTACGTACATGGCTTCCATGACCCGGCAATAGGATATTCTCCACCACAATGCCACAGGCGGACAGCATTTCTTCTATCTCCACCATATCGCTCCTGTTTCCATTTAAACCGTGCACCAGCAAGGCTCCAATAAGCGGAAGTGAAGGAGAAGAAGGAGAACTAGAATGAAGTCTCTGCTCTCTGGCTGGATCCATGCAAACTATTCCTTGTTCATATACAAACTCATTTTTTACACAAAGACACTTATCCTATTATAACGGTTTCATAGGAGCATCGGTTGCAAAGTATAGCCAATAATGGTAGCGCCATGTCTATTTCCAGCATCCGGAATATTTTGATGGATTTTTCGCTTATCATTACCAGGAAAGAGTTTGTTACTCAACCAAAACATGGGAGGGTAACCGTTTTTATTCTATACATTTTTCCCAAACCTAGAATGACATCATTGCCAATTCTTTACAATGATGATATAGTCGCTTTATAAAATCAAGAATAGGCAACAACCTTCATTTGGTGAGGAATTGTTGGAGGCATGTATGAAGTTTGCAACAAAAGCTATTCACGCTGGTCAGGAGCCGGACCCATCGACGGGTGCGATCATGACCCCAATTTATCAAACATCGACCTATGTCCAGACGGGCATTGGTGAACATAAAGGCTATGAGTATGCGCGTAGCGGAAACCCGACGCGTACGGCGCTAGAGAGTTGTCTGGCTGAATTAGAAAACGGGAAGTACGGCCTGTCTTTCGCATCTGGCCTTGCCGCTGAAAATGCGGTACTGAGTTTACTTAATCCTGGCGACCATATCGTCTCCTGTGATGATCTTTATGGGGGTACCTATCGTCTGTTTGAACGCATCGTTGGTCGCTACAATATTACCACTGATTATGTTCAGGTCGGCGATACGGCTGGCTATGCAAAGGCCATCCGCCCCAATACAAAGATGATCTGGCTGGAGACGCCTACCAACCCACTTTTACGTCTGGCCGACATTCAGGCAGTGGCACAAATTGCACATCAGCATAATATACTCCTGGTTGTCGATAACACATTTGCGACCCCTTACTTTCAGCAACCCCTGGAATTGGGAGCAGATATCGTCGTGCATAGTACAACCAAATACATTAATGGGCATAGCGATCTTATTGGTGGCGCGGTGATTTTAAATGATGAGCAGGTCTACGAAAAAATCAAGTTTCATCAAAACGCTGCGGGTGCGGTACCGGGTCCCTTCGATGTCTGGTTAACGTTGCGTGGCATCAAAACATTAGCGGTTCGTATGCGTCAACATCAGCAGAACGCGTTAGCCATTGCACGTTTCCTGAGCGAACATCCACGCGTCGAAAGCGTGTATTATCCAGGACTCGCTTCACATCCCGATTATGTGTTAGCCAAACAGCAGATGAGTGGCTCTGGTGGCATGGTCTCCTTCCAATTCAAGGGCACGATAGATGACGTAGATACTGTTGTGCGTCGTTTCAAAGTCTTTTCCTTCGCCGAGAGTCTAGGTGGAGTCGAATCGTTGGTCTGCCATCCTGCGAGCATGACCCATGGTTCTATTCCCAAAGAGATCCGTGAAGCGCGAGGCGTGAATGATACCCTACTACGCGTCTCGGTAGGCATCGAGGATGCCGAAGACCTCATAGCAGATCTGGATCAAGCTCTTACGCAGGATATATTCACCGGATATACAGCGCAAAAAGAACTTGCCAGCAAGCCGTAAGATTTTTGGATATATTGTTTGACACAAGTGAGGGCTTCTGCTATAATCTACGAGCACTCAGCCCGACATTTCTGTCGGCATTTTTTCATGGAAGCCGTGTGAAGAGGCAGACAATTCTGAGAGGACCGATACTTATATGCCAAATAATGCATCTGCGGAGAAGCGTATGCGCCAGGAACAGACGCGCCGCTTACATAACCGTAGCGTTAAATCGCTTGTGAAGACACAGGTTACAAAGGCACGCGTAGCTATTACCAGCACTACCGTCAATGCAGAAGACGCGGAAGCCGCTGTACGCGCTGCTGTCAGCGAACTTGATCGCGCCGCCAAAAAGGGCGTTATTCACAAAAACAACGCTGCTCGCCGCAAATCACGTTTAATGAAACAGCTCAATATCAAGTAGTTTCACGCGCCCATTGCTCCGCCAGATCACCGTTTTCAGCATCGAGCACTGAGCGCACCAGGAGGAAAAATAGGATGGCCGACAAACAGGTCGCAACAAAGTCGGCAGGGCGGGCGCTCATAGCCGCTGTCGAAGGTGCTCATTTTAAAAAAGATATCCCAGAGATTAAATCGGGCGACACAGTACGCCTGCAAATAAAAGTTGTTGAAGGTAGCCGTGAGCGCCTGCAGCCATTTGAGGGCGTCGTTATGCGCCTGCGTGGTGGCGGCATCAACCGCAATTTCACGGTGCGCCGTATCACCAATGGCGTTGGAGTCGAGCGTACCTTCCTGGTTCACTCTCCCCGCATCGACAAGATCGAAGTCATTCGTCACGCCCGCGTACGTCGCCAACAGCTCTACTATCTACGTGGCCTGACCGGCAAAGCAGCTCGCTTGAAAGAACTTCGTCCAATGACAAACAAGCAGCTTGCAGCCAAAGAAGCAGCGCGTGTTGCAAGAACCCAGGCACAACCAAAACCAATTGTCAGTAAAGCCACTTCTGATGATACAACCAGTGCCAGCGAATAAAAAATCGGTACCAACACTTCTAGAAGAAATGGCCCTGTTTGAGCAGGGCCATTGCTTTGTCGCTGGACTCGACGAGGCAGGACGCGGTTGTCTGGCTGGTCCCGTTGTTGCGGCGGCTGTTATTCTGCCTCTTTCAGCACCTGATGCAGAGAAAGATGCCGATTATCCAGATATTATGATGCGTCTCGTGGGCGTCAACGATTCCAAGCAGCTCACCGGAGCCATACGCGAGCGTCTCTATGACGTAATTATGCGCAATGCCCTCTCCGTTGGTGTTGGCATTGGCTCGGTCGAAGTGATTGACGAGCGCAATATTTTACAGGCGACCAAACATGCAATGCGGCTTGCACTTAAGCAACTTGCGCCAGCGCCGCAGGCTTTGCTTCTCGATGCCTTGCTTTTACCTGGTATCTCCCTCCCGCAACGCTCTATTATCAAGGGTGATGCACACTGCCTCTCTATAGCCGCTGCCTCCATTATAGCGAAAGTTACGCGCGACCGTTTGATGGTCCAGTTGCATGCAGATTATCCAGAGTATGGTTTTGATCAACATAAAGGGTATGGAACTCCGACTCACCTTGCGGCCCTACATCAACATGGAGCCACACCTCATCATCGCAGAAGTTTTGCCCCGGTACGCGAATTATTTGGCCTATTCGCCGAACTTTGACACGTATTTATTTCCACGACCTCTTTTTTTAGCGCCTCTTTGTCGATAAAGAATAGTGAGGAGCAGCAAAACATATTCATAGCAAAATACTAATTAATAATGTCAGTATAACAATGTATAATCAGGAGAAGCATTTATGTATAACCAGCAATTTTCACTATCTAATGGGCATAATGATCATTATGAGCGTATCATCCAGCAACTAGAAACGGAATATCCTCAGGTTGGGTCACTAGAAGAGCAGCGTCAAATTGAACAATTAATCTCGCTCGGCTTTGAGTGGGAGGAAGCGGCAAAGTTATGCGACCTGCGCGAATATCTCTACGACAATGATGAGATGCGTGAGCGGGTAGCGAATGATAGTCGCATGCACTTTGCGCGCTGGTTATATCAGAACGGCGAAATCAAGGAAGACTAGTGCTTGTCACATCTTAAGAGATATGCTATACTGCTTCGCGGAGAGATGTCAGAGTGGTCGAATGTGCCGCTCTCGAAAAGCGGTAGGGTGAAAGCCCTCGTGGGTTCGAATCCCACTCTCTCCGCCCATCCCTTCTGGAGGAGTCTCATAGTGGCCTAGTGAGCACGACTGGAAATCGTGTAAGGTGAATAGCCTTCGTGGGTTCGAATCCCACCTCCTCCGTACAACCCCTGAACCCACCTGTGGCCTTGCATCGTGAAAAGCGATTGCTGGTTTGACAGCAAAATCTCCACATCCAGCCCCCTTCAATTGAATTGGGTCCACACTAATACCTCCTACTCTTTAGTACCCAACATCGTTGCCAGATGCCACACACCACAAAATTCATCGGAGCGCATATCACGCAACGCTTGCTCATAGAGCTGTTTGAGAAGTTGGGCTTCTCCCTGACCCTTCAATTTTGCAACGGAAGTCTCCGCCTGAGCTGCAAGTGCTTCGAGATTCTTTCTGATATCATAGTATCCCTCAGTATCAGACGAAAATTCAAAGACATGACCCTGAATATGCACATCGCGATAGCCTGCCTTCCGCAGCATCCGAGGCAGCATCGTACTCATGCCCAGGCTATGGCCGTCAGTCGAGAAACCATACTTCGCATTCCAGAACAATTGGTAAGCAAGCTGGTTGAGCTTGTCAAAGGCGACACTATTCGTGACCCCCAAACCGTCAATTGGTTCGGTGAGACGCAGGAGTCCACCGGGTTTCAAAATACGCTTGCATTCAGCGATGAAGGACGCCCAGGATTCGCGCTTGAGCACACCAACGAGTAATCGGGCATTGACCAGATCGAACGTCGCATCTGAAAAGTCCAGTGATTCTGTGATATCCATCACCCCAAAGGAGGTATTGGTCAACCCTTGAGTGCGGGCGCGGGCATTGGAGTAGTCAACCATAATACGACTGATATCCACGCCTGCCACTTCGCTGTCGGGGGTAGCATAAGCGGTATCCAGGACCCATCCGCCGGGGCCGCAGCCAAGATCGAGGATCGTTGCATGGATGGGCAGATCCGGTACGCCTGAGAGTGGACCACCCATTACTTTGGTGATCATACGACCCAGATCAATGAGCCGCCCCATCTCGACGGGGTTTTCAGTGTCAAGAATATAGGTATTTTCGTTGGTTTCTGCGTCCATGGCTATCCTTCCCTACTTTCAAGCAATTTCGTGCAACCCCGCTATTCTACCACATCGTTGTAGCAGAAAGTGAAGATTTTAACACAAAACCTGTATGTACGCAGTGAAGCAAATATCTGGGATATACTTCCGAGATAGAGTCGAACCATTCCCGACTATGAATATTCCTTGACAAGAATATTCCTTTTTGGGTATACTATGGTTATGAAAACACTATGGACTGCTCTGACGGAGCCAAACCGCTTACACATCGTCGAACTGTTGCGCAATGGCCCTCTTACAGTAGGTGAAATCACCAATCAGTTGGGATTACAGCAACCACAGGTGTCGAAGCACCTCAAGGTTCTGAGCGAGGCCGACATTGTAGAGGTCCAGCCACAGGCCAATCGGAGGATTTATCAACTGAGGCGTGAGCCGTTCCAGGAGTTGGAGTCCTGGTTACAATCTTTTCGTCGCCTCTGGGAGGAACGCTTCGATCGCCTGGACGATTACCTACAGGATTTGCAGGCCACTGAGCAACACACAAGCAACAGAATTGAGGATAATAA
>JACDAE010000311.1 GCA_013695595.1 Ktedonobacteraceae bacterium
CATATGGATCGTGCATCCTGTCCAAAGGCAGTGGCCGCGCCTCTATGCCCGTTCTCAACGTTTCCCTCGTAGGGATGGAGATCCCAAATGAAGAGAACAAAAGGAGCGAAACATGAATAATCTCAAAGTAAAGTGCGTAATACTTGTGGTAGCACTAGCCATTTGTCTAGGGATTGAAGTGCACACCGCCTCTATCTCTGCCGCATCTACATCCTCAGTTTCTGCTGTGTCTGCTTCGCCTCCAACGGGTGAGCAAAATTGCCAATCTGATTACAAGAAAATTGTGAGAAACCAGCAGGGAAAACAAGTCGGGTTTATACACGTATGGGCAAGTACATGCGATGATAGTAGCCAAAGCGAGGTGCAGGTAGGCTCCTGGACGAATTAACCTGTTCAGCCCCAACTCTAGCCCCAATGATGCTGTTTGCAAATTGAAGAAGGATATCGATACGATGGACCGGAGTATCGATATCCTTCTTCAATATAAACATGTCTATATAAAACATTTGAGGCAATTTCTTATACTCGCGACCACACTTTATAAGAGCTTTCACTAACAAGTTTTAAGTGGCTCGATAATATAAATTTGTTTTTTCGATGCAATAAAACCATACATTATTATGTGATGCTAAAAATTACTATTATAACAAATATTTATAGTATAATTTTGTGGCTGCTTGGTAAAATATTATGTTAAATAATAGAGAATATAGGATAGCAATTTTGAATCATATTTATAATGTAAATGAGAGAAGAATCTTCTCCTTGAGTGTTGTACGTGTTACAACTAGTTTAGGAGTCGTCATATGATGAGCGTACGAAGCGAGATGATTAAGACAATCCTGGGTTGGGTTGGTTCAATCGCCTCATCAGCTTTGCTTATCTTCTAAAGGCGACTGAAAAGGTAAAAAAATATGAAAGACATGAATAACATTGCGCAAGTAGAATTGACAGACGAAGAGTTACAGGAAGTTATTGGTGGAGCCGATCGTAGTGGCTGGGCCAATGCATCTGGCATTTCTTTTGGCACGAGCGGCTATGGTGCCAGTCCTTTCAATAATGGAGCGATGAGTAGCAATTACTCTACTGGTACAGGGAATGCTGGCTACTCTGGTGGGAATGGCGGTCTGGCCTTCGCAACTGGTCAGGCAACGTCCTTTGGTGGCGCTGCAACCGCTCCTGGTGGCATTGGCATTACCGCAAGTGGTGGTAGTGGCTACGGTAGTGCCTGGAACTTCGGCTGGTAATGCATGAGACGAAACTTACACGTGTGAGTTTCGTGCGTCTACCTGCAATGTTGTAGTACATGTGTAATATTCTCAACAGAAGCAGGTAAGGAGATGTCATAGCACGCTATGGCATCTCCTTTTTCTCGCCCGGCTCTGCTTTACAACTGTTTCAACAGCTCGTTCAAGCGGTTCACAAAGCTGATCGGGTCCTCCAACTGCTCCCCCAGGCTCAACACAGACTGATCATACAGAACATATGCCCAGTTGCTAAATTTATCCTCGTTCTCCTCATGTTGCAATTTGAGGATAATCGCATGGTGCGGGTTGATCTCCAATATGGGCTTTGAGGCTGGCAATGTCTGCCCGGATGCCTTCAAGAGCCGTTGCAGGTTGGGATCGATATCGTACTCGTCGACGACCAGACAGGCGGGTGAACTTGTCAGGCGCGTTGTGATGCGTACCTCTTTAACCTTCTCATCCAACACTTTCTTGAGGTGTTCCAACAGATCTTTCCCCTCGCCGATGCTTTCCTTCCCTTCATCGCTCGTCTCGCCCTCGACATCTTCCAGCTTGCTCAGGTCAATCGCACCCTTGGAGACGGATTGCAGTTGCTTGCCCTGGAAATCGTTGAGTTCGACGCCGATCAGATAATCGACCGCGTCTGAGAGGAGCAGCACCTCGATGCCCTTCTTTTTGAAGATCTCTAGCAACGGGCTATTTTTTGCCCCGGCATAGCTCTCGGCGCTGATATAGTAGATCTTGTCCTGGCCCTCTTTCATGCGCCCGATGTAGTCTTCAAAGGTGACATCCTGCACATCGCTGTCGTTATGCGTCGAGGCGAAGCGCAGCAGTTTGGCGATGCTCTCACGGTTGGTTGGATCTTCGATCAGACCTTCTTTGAGCGCCCGCCCGAACTCTTTCCAGAACGTGCTGTACTTCTCTTTATTATTGTTTGCCAGATCATTGAGTAGGCCCAATATCTTTTTAACGCTATTGGAGCGGATCGTCTCGATCAGGCGGTTATGCTGCAAAATTTCGCGCGATACGTTCAAGGGCAGGTCGTTGGAGTCGACGATGCCACGCACGAAACGCAGATAGTTGGGCATCAATTGTTCGGCGTCGTCCATAATGAAGACGCGGCGCACGTAGAGCTTCATGCCCTGCCGTCGTTCGCGTACCCACAGATCGAATGGTGCACGCTCAGGGATGTAGAGCAGCAAGGTATATTCGTAGGCACCTTCCATACGACTATGAACATAAGCCAGTGGATTTCCAAAATCGTGCGAGATGTGGCGATACAATTCGTTATATTCCTCTTCACTAATCTCGCTTTTGGAACGTGTCCAGAGTGCGGAGGCTTTGTTGACCTGCTCCTCCTCTGGCTGCTCCTCGACCACGCCCTCTTCTTCCTCTTTGTCCTGCTTGTCGCGCAGCATCAGGATCGGCACCATAATATGATCGGAATATTTGCGAATGATGGTGCGCAGGCGGTTGCCGTCCAGTAGTTCGCCCTCTCCCTCGCGCAGGTGCAGGATAACATCGGTGCCACGCGTGGCCTTCTCAACTGTTTCAAGCGTATATTCGCCCGCGCCATCCGATTCCCAACGCACTCCCTGCTCAGCAGCCAGGCCAGCGCGTCGTGTAACCAATGTAACACGTTCGGCGACGACGAACGAGGAATAGAAGCCGACGCCGAACTGCCCGATCAGGCTTGCGTCTTTCTTCTGATCGCCCGTGAGCGATTGGAAAAATTCGCGCGTGCCAGAGCGTGCAATCGTGCCAATGTTCTCGACCACCTCTTCACGGTTCATGCCGATGCCATTGTCGGATATCGTGATCGTTCTTGCCTCTTTGTCGAATGCTACATGAATATTCATCGTGCTATCATCTTCACGAATCGTCTCATCTGAAAGCATGGCAAAGCGCAGGTGATCTATTGCATCCGACGCATTGGAGATCAATTCACGCATGAAGATCTCTTTATTGCTATACAGTGAATGAATCATGAGATCAAGCAGCTGCTTTACCTCGGCCTGAAATCCCAGTGTTTCCTTATGGGTATCTGTTACCACTACGAATCCTCCTGATTTTCTATCTCAATGCCGCACACGTCTCAACGCATACGTTTATGCATAATGTATCAAACTTTGCCCTTTTTTACAATAGGTATGAGTTGCTTCCTCTTTACACACCCACAAACGTGATCCGAAATGTGCTCCCTTTACCAGGGCCTTTACTCTCAATCGAGAGGTGGCCTCCGTGGCCTCTCGCAAGCTCGTTTACCAGGTAAAGTCCCAATCCCAGGCCCTGCCCACTCACATTACGGGCATTTTCTGCCCGATAGAAGCGTTCCGTCAGGTGAACTAATGTTTCTGCCTCAATACCGATGCCGGAATCCTGTACAGAGAGTTCTACGAAATTGCCCTCTTTCTTCTGTATTGTGATGGTAATCGGCCCTCCATGTGGACTATAGCGAAGCGCGTTGTTGAGCAAATTCTCGATCATCTCCTCAATGCGATCTTCATCGCCCAAAATAGAAATAAGCGGAATGCTGCTTTGCTCGTTTGTTTCGGGTAGTATCTGTTGTCCCGCCACCAGGAAGCGCAGTTCAGAATTGATAACCTGAGGAATAAACGACTCAACCGTATGTTGGACTAACTGTACAATATCCAGTGAGCGCATGTTTAGTTCCAGGCGATCCAGATCAACGCGGTTGGTTGTCAACAGTGTATTGATCATCTGCTCGATGCGATGCGTCTGGCGCTCGACGCTCCCTAGACTTTTCAGCAGACCGTTCATCTCCTCCTGGCCTACTTCGGCATTAAGATGAAGTGAGCGATTGATGCGCCTGCGCAGTACCTGGGTCTGCCCGCGAATAGCTGTAAGCGGATTTTTGAGTTCGTGTGCGGCAAGCGAGAGAAATCCTTCTTTTTGAAGCAGTAATTTTTGTGCTGCGTTCGCTTCGTCCTGCCATTGTGCAACGTTGGACTGCAGTGCCGTTTTCTCTAGAGTCATGCTGGTCAACCGGGCTAGAGCGGTAAGAAGTTGAACGCTCCACAAGGGGAAAAATGTGCCTGTTTCGTCGCGTGGACGTTCTCTTTCCACTCCCAAAAGCCCAACAACCTTGCCACCTATCAACACGGGAGCGTAGATGGCGGCTTGCAAATTATGTGGATTTACATAATGATTGCTACTCTCAACGAAATCAATCATCACTGGTTGTGCTAACTGGAGGGTGCGTAAATATGGTGAGCCGGGATGTTTGAGAGCATCTTCCATGTTTAGTTTAGCGGCCATCAGTTCGCTATGCCACACCGAGTATTTCTGTTGGCCTGCACCAAAGATGGCAATTGGTATCAGGGTGGTATCTTCGAGGCGAAAAGCGATACCGTGATCGACCGATTCTAATTGTGGGAGAAGGGCAGCGACGCGTCGTAGCGCCTCATCGATCTCTTCTACCTGCATGGTGTCGAGTGCAGCTTCGATCAATATCTGTAGTGCCACGTCGGCCTGCCGCCCTATTTGTACTGCTTCGCTAGCATCAAAAGAGATAACGACGACGCGTGTGATTGTATCTGTTCCTTCGTAGAGCGGTTTCACAGTGACCAGGAGTGTTTTTTGCTCGTTCACATGTATCAGTTCGTGCCTGACTTCTTCACCCGCTAAACCCTGTGCGATAGCGGGAAGCGCAGGCAGCATATCTTTTATAAATTGTTCACTATCCCAGTGTACCTGTGCCGTCTCGTTGTAGCATTGAACTTCTCCCTGTGCTGTGAGACAGCAGATACCCTCATGAAACGAATTCAGTAATGATGCCAGGTCGTTTTCATGAATCTCTACCAACGCAATCCCTCCTTGTAAAGATACTAAGTTTCCCTTTGTGGATTATACGTTACTTGTAGAGAGAACGATAGGGGAAGAGTAATCTGTTGCCGATTATTTCTGATGAGGCTGCAATATTTTTTATTAGTGAGGGGACTATCTATAGGAATGATTTCTATTATTGCTGTGATTAATAAAGATTTTCTTGTTCACATCATGTTTCGTGAATGAACAAAAAACATTTTCTCATTTCGTGTCCCCTTTTTCATTCTCATCCGACTTATTCTATAGAGGAACTTCCTACTCTGGATAAAAAGGAACTTCTATGCAAGATGCCGGTGTGGATATTATTGATAGCTCGCATGAGGCGCTTTATGACCGCTTCGCCTCAACAATACTGACCTATTTATTGACGCAAGTCGCACATGCGCAAGATGCAGAAGACTTGTTACTGGATGTCTTTGTCGCTGCACTCAGCGATACCACGCTCGATACACTTTCACCTGAGCGTCAACTGGCCTGGCTGCGACGTGTTGCCAGAAATAAGGTGATCGACCGTTATCGTCATAACTCTCGCATTGCACTATTTCCGTTGGAGCAAGCGCAGGCAAAAGAAGATGCCAGCCTGACCCCGGAACAGTTCACGGAGCAGCAGGAGGGCTTGCGTACACTTCATCAGGCGCTTGCTCGTCTCTCGCCATTGCAACAAGAAGTATTGCAGCTCCGTTATACGCAAGAGTTGCGCCTGGCTGAGATTGGCACAATACTCGACCGATCTGAAGGTGCCGTACGTAAATTGCTCGCTCGTACGCTGCGTCAACTACATCAGATATATACCAAGATAGAACAGGGGGAGTGCAATGAAACCTTTTGAAGATAGCATCTCTGAAGAAAATACACCACCGTATCAAGACCTGACTGGTTTGTTACGACAGGTAACACCAGGAGCTTCTGTCACAGCAGAGGAGCGATCTCAGATACTCGCCCGTGTTCGCGCTCGTTTGCATCAAACGGATGATCTCGCATATGAAGACAACGTTGCGACGATGGGTAGGGGCGTCACCT
>JACDAE010000417.1 GCA_013695595.1 Ktedonobacteraceae bacterium
GAATTCGCTTTATGCTCGATGAAACAAAAAGGATAGGTCTTCCTGTGCCTGAGTTTCGGGAAATGAATGAGTTTGTCGTTACCTTTCGAGCAGCGCCAGCGCTCTCTACGCCTCAACTACCGCCACAACCACTCTTCACAGAAACGTTATGGGGAAAAGACGAGTTAAAACCGAGCGATACCACCTTACCAGAGCAACCTCTTGAACATGAGCAACGCTTGATCAAAGCCGTGCAACACGTCAATGAGTATGGTTTTATCACGAATGCCACCTATAGAGAATTAACGGGCATTTCAGATCGAACAGCACACCGGGATTTGGAAACATTAGTTGAGCGGGGAAGGCTTAAGGGAGTTGGTCAGAAGCGAGCACGGCGGTATATGCTACCATAAAGCATTGCAAGATCTTTCGTTTCGCCCTCCTCTCTCCTCGGTGTACCAGAAAGGATCACCCAGGATACCTACTTCAGTCCTTTGAGCAATTTGCGAAAGGAGCGTACAGCAAACTCAGAATACCCTCGCTCTATTTCAAACATCGATGGTGTTTAGAGTAGAGCGAGGGATGATCCTGCATAATTCGTTAGTTATCACCTTCCAAAAAGAAGTACGTCGCCACGAACAAGGATGACGCTTGCTACAAACCCTGTACCTGCCAGGTGTGAACAGTCCGATCGCTACTTGCTGATGCCACGTGCCTTCCATCAGGCGACCAGGCAAGAACATTGACACGAGAAGTGTGACCTTGGTAGGTGTAGACATGCTGGCCTGTCTTCGCATCCCATACATGTACAGCAGCATCAGTACTGCTAGAAGCGATGTATTTGCTATCGGGAGACCAAGCAACGACATGTACCAAGCCCTGATGACCACGGTAGGTACAGAGAATGTGTCCTGAAATGGCCTCCGAAACTTCTACCGTCTGATCTGCCATGAGAGATGCGAGGGATTTTCCATCAGGTGATAAGGCGACTGCGCATGCTGCAGCACGATGGCTGTGAGCATCCTGGGCAAAAAGCCGTTTTTGTGTGGTAGTATCCCAGGTTTCCACTGTTTTATCAAGATTTACAAACGTCATGCCTGTGTTATCGGGTAACCATCTCATAGAAACAAAACCTCCTTTTGCAAGAGAAAACCAACTCCTCCCTTTGACCAAGGGAAGATAGAGGTAGTGTGTGAAAATGCTCTCTTCTGTTAGCGTATCCCAAATCTGCACGATATATACCTGGGTATCTCCATAAACTTTCCCGACACTGCCTGAAGCAAGGCGCGAACCATTGGGTGACCAGGCCATCACATCAACATTTCCGCATAGATCATCTAAGACCCTCTCCTCTCCCGTAACAAGCGAGCGTATCACTGCGGCAGCGCTGCGATTTCCGAAGGCAAGGTACATGCCATCGGGTGACCAGGCGATACCTCCTACTGGGCCGGGGATATCAGCATGACTGTCAACCGAGCAGGGAACACCCGTCATGGATTTCCAGATGTGCATTTGCTCGTGGTAGTCCGCTGTTGCAATATGCGTTCCATCAGACGACCAGGCAAGTGCGGTTACTGAGGACACATGACCACGATACATACACCGTTGCATGTTCTCTCGGAGCGACCTTTGATGAGCATCCTCCAAGGCCTTTGCAAAAGCTTCAATGCTGACAAAACGCTGGTGTGGATCTTTTGCCAGAGCCTGGAGTACCACCTGCTCGATATCAGGTGAGAGCGTTGGAACCGTCTTGCGCAGCGGCGGAGGAGCTGTATTGGCCTGTTGATACATCACCTGCAAGATGTCTCCATGAAAAGGTCGTGTTCCACACAGCCATTCATACACCACAAGACCGAGCGCATATTGATCACTTGCTGGGCGAGGTTTTCCTCGAATGTGCTCAGGAGCCATGTAGTGTGGCGTCCCAGCGGTATCGAGCGTCTTGAGAGAAGAGGTTCGATGAGCTGCGACGGCGATACCAAAATCGCTGAGCATGACCTCGTTGTTTCTGCCCAGGAGCATATTTTCTGGCTTGACGTCGCGGTGGATCACGTTGTTGGCGTGAGCGTACTGGAGAGCAGATGCAACCTGCTTCACATATGAAAGGATGGTGGGTAGAGGCATACGATGGCCCCGTGGACACACCTCACGTAATGTGCCATGAGGAGCATAGTCCATGACAAGAAATGGGATTGTGTCATCCACTCCAAAATCCAAGACGCGAAGAATGTGGGGATGATTGAGCAGAGCAATGATCTGAGCTTCTTTGATGAATTGTTGTATATCCTGGGAGGATAATTGCGTCCGCAGCACTTTGATAGCGGCATGCGTCTTGAGATACACGTGTTCTCCAAGATACACTTCCGCGAAGCCACCTGTCCCCAATCGGTGCAGCAGGCGATAGTTTCCTAATCGTTGAAGTGTATTTGTCATCATAAAAAATCCTCTCTTCGCCAAATGGCTTGTCTGTGCAGTACTTGTTTCTTATTTTCCTATTTTTGCTACAGGAACGTGAGTCGAGATGTCCTCAGATTTCTCTGCTTGTCAAAACTGATACTTTTATAGTATTCTGCCAGCAGTGCCTTTCTCTCCTCTTGCGGATGATCTCTTATCGTTACCCAGCTTTGTTGAGGAAACATGCGGCTGGTTTCACCACAGATGCATCCATCAAAGCGGCGTTTGCATCCTGCATAGCAAAGCCCTTCCTTGACAATGGCAATACAAGGGAGAGAGGAAGAAGTGTCTAGCTGGTTATACAACGACAACATGTTCTTCAGCTAGACATATTACCCAGAGATACAAGAATTCAATGAAAGCGAACCAACCAATCAGCGCGGTTCACTGCTGTGGCGCTCAAAGCACAGCATCTTCAGTTGTGTCTGCTTGAGGTTCGCGTGTGCATATCGCTTGGCGATGTCGTATTGTACAAAACCATCGGACTATCTCCGATGAACGTTGATAATCGGATAACATAATGTTATCCTAAAAGAGATGATTGTGCAAGTGGAGAATTTTCGGTTAGGTGTTTTTCTCAAGAAAATAAGAGAGAGTCAACGTTTGAGTACACGCGATCTGGTCAAACGCGTGGGCAGAAGTGACGTGATGGTGACAGCGAGCCAAGTTAATAAGATAGAAAATGGCAAAGCGAATCCTGGTTTTCAAACCCTGCAAAAAATTGCTGCTGCACTCGATCTCCCCCTGGTCATCATTCTTGATGGGAACACCATGAAGCCAGACACCGTTACTATTGTGTCAACTCCTGAAGTCGCCCAAAAGCTGCCTCAAACACTTCAACGTGAAGAGTTGGTACAATTATTGCTGTTCTGTCAGGAATTAAACAGGGAACAAGTTACTGCTATTCTGGAAGTAGCTCGCTCTATTCATGGTTTTACCCAACCGCTTCACGAAGTTCCGGTTCCACAGGAAGAGGATGATGATTCCTGACAATAAGATAACCTCCATACTCACCACTACTAATGCGGGAATAATCACGCTGAAGAAAGTTGATCAATCCTAAAGATGGTTATAAGCTGTACAATAGTGGTTTAGGATACCATAGCCACCTGGCTCCACAACATGAACGCAGTCTAGAACTAGTTCACACAATGCAGGAACCATTCTCAGTGGTTTTGGGAACCACTATCATAGGATACAAAGGAATGCTGGTCTCATTCACCAGCATTTAGGAGCCACATCAACGGAGCCACATCCAACTTATGGGATCAGCAATTATATGGGAGCCAGTAGCCTCTTGTTATCGGAGCCGCAAAGTAAATATTTCTTCCGAATCAAAATAATCAATGATACTATCAAATCATACTATGAATTTTCCCAAAACTGGGTGGACAGATAAATACTTCTATAAATAAATAGAGCACTCTGAAGAAAAGTACAGACAAACTATTTGTTTATTCATGGTTGACACGATGTAAATAGATGAATTACAATTACTATTGTTGCAAAAGGAAGTGGCTCTACCTTGATAGAGCTAGTCTGGTCCTCTCTACGGATGACGATATGGTCTGCGTGCTTTTCAAGCGAATGTGACCAGGTTCATTGCCTCGGCTGTCGGTGCCTTCGCGGGTCGGAAAATGGAGGTATGATTTCACCTCGCTGCAAACAGCGAAAAGATCACAACCAGCTTTTCTTGTAGCACATCTTGTAGCCTATCCTTGTTATCCAATCCTGTCAGGCCGCTTTTGGAGTGAGTCCTGGCGTCGGTGAGAGTCCGCCGCCAGGAAGTAGATCATAGCTTCGTAGTGCTTCCTCTTGAGATCGTCCCCATTTGTATACAGGATGTCTACCCGTTGTCTGTATGTAGTTTCATTATCAAAGCAAGGGAGCGTGTTATGTACGGATAAACAGACAAAGTAGAAAAAAGATGATCGAGGAGCGTCTCTCTTTTCTAGAGTAAATGCAAGCTTCGGAAAATTCTCACCTCTCCTACTGTCTGCTTAGCGCACAAAGTGGCATCCCGCTCATAGTGGAAACAGGAGACCTACCAGATGGAGAGGACTTCGCTGTTTTCCGAAACGGAGTATGGCGTGAAGGGCGCTGTTATGTGAACTTTGGAAATACGCTGACCTTCGTGACCTACGGTGATGCTGAACGTATTCCACTGAACCTGGACAAGGGGATGATAGAAATACGAGTGCCTAACTACGTGCTTACTACAGAGCGTCTCCTTGATCTCGCCCAAGATTATGCCTATGAGTTAGGGCACACTACCATTCGGGAGTGCAATTTCATAAGCGCATACACATCCATTGGTGGTAGAGAACTTGCTGAAGTTGCGGTCTATGTAGATCAACAGGAAGCTCCGGTGAATATTACTATTACCCTTTCCAACTGGGGGGATATTCGTCTGATCACCGATACAGAGATAAAATATACAACCCCTCTCTTTGATGAAAAGGAAACAGGTGGATGAAATATGTAATTTGCTGGAATAGCTCTTTTTCTAGTAAATGTTGAAGAGACAGATGAGAATTTCGTTCCTGTTCTAAATATAGAACATAAGGGAGTTGTAATAAGCACTGATTCGAAAAGTGCTAGCAAGAGATGGAACATCGCCGTAAAAAGCATAAGGGAGGAGCAGCATGAATAATCTTCTGTCGGGCAAGCAATTTATCAAATTGTACAACTACCTCGCGAGTGAAGAAAGGCTTGGTCCAGGCCCAGATCTAGGGAATGTGGTGTGTGATCACACACTCCGTTACACTGTCGCCTGGATGAAGAAGCACCATATTCAAGACATCCAGGCGAATATCGAGAAGATTAAGGATTTGGGTGGCTATTGTGACTGTGAGGTGTTATTCAATGTTGATCCTGGCACCTGGAAGACGCGTAGATATCACAGGACTTGACGTTCACACTAACCGGAGACAATACATCTAGAGCTAGTCCTTCATGTCGCTTGTGGCTTTCGTTTGCTTTAGATGGTAGCATTCGGGTTCTCCCTCATCTTGCGTGCAAGAAGGTACAATTCTTGAGAATATGGTTTGGGAATTTGTGGCAGAAGCCAATCTGTGCGGGCCACTTCTTAAGCATGAGCTTAGCACAAAAGAAAGATGAGGGAGAACCACAGTTTTCATCACACAATCCTCCTCGTGGGCGAGCTAACTAGCCTCCCGTAAGGCATGAAACCGACAGAGTTGATATGGCACCCCAGGTCACAATAAGGCAATTGCAAGCGCCATTGCCTAATGATGATGCCTTCGATGCTTCATCGTCTCTGCACTACTTGAGTGTCATATTCAGATCATCTGCCAAAAGTAACTCGCTAAAGGCACCTGGGGGTGAGGCTTTTCCTAGTAATAGTCATTTTATATCGGACAAATGACGGATAAGATGGGAATCCCTCCCTTCCTCAGCTCACAGATTTTAATAGTTAAAAGAATATGAGAGACGCAGAAAAATATTTTGTGAACACAAAATTATCTAATGTGGCGGTAGAATTTTCATAATATATTACTGCAATACAGTAGTTATAAGTAAAAACGAGTATTCGGGCATGATGATTATAGTTGTCCACAGTTGTCTATTATATATACACATATAGACAATTGATCTTTGATTATTTATATTAGTAATTAAGAGCTTCGAACGATGAACTACTCTTAGTGATGAAGTTCTGGAAAAAGGTCTTTCGGGAAACTTGAGGGAAAACATTTGTGATAAAAGGAATGCTTACAATAACATTTCCCCTTAAATTTCCGATAAGTTAGGAAAGAGAGCCTATGTTAAGCGCAGATAACCGTTATGGAGATGTACTGGCTACCGAGGTGTCACCAGCGGATGGCCCATTTCGTTGCCCCGCCTGCCAAAAGCCGGTCATTTTGAAACAAGGCCACATCAAAATATCACATTTTGCTCACGTTCCCGATGCAGTCTGTCCCTATAATAGCGTAGGGGAAAGTGAGGAGCACCGATCCATCAAGTTAGAAATTCGTCGACAGCTCTTACGGATCTCCGGTGTAACGGATGTTCGTTTAGAGCGATACCTTCGAGAGGTGCGACCTGACATCAGTTTTGTCCTTAATGGCATTCTGGTCGCAATCGAGATTCAGCTCAGTCGGCTTTCCCGTAGCAAGATTAAATGGCGAACGGAAGTCTACGCTAGGAAGAATATCGCGGTGCTATGGATGCCATTATTCTCGATGGAACCGTTTCAGAAACGCTATGCCCCAAAAGACTGGGAACGCTACGTACATGGGCTGTACTTTGGCAAGGTCTATTACTGGTCTGAAGGCCTAAAACTCCAACCAGTCAAGTTTGAGGATTACATGCTCACCTCAGGTATGTATCCTGGTAAACGGTACTCTAAGGATTTTGTAACCCCTTCGCTGCTTCCACCAGTGCTTATTACGGATCTCACCGCCCGTTGGCGCAAGCAATGGCGCGATTTCCCACGAGCGAAGTTGTGGTGTGAGCCATGGAATAGCTAATAAGAGAAAGGGACTATGCTAGCACTCCTTTCAAGCGTTGTTGAGTAGAGCAAAGAGACGGATCGCCTCCGATAGGCTAGGTAATTGGAAGTCGAGGTTCGTGTTGAGCTATTCGTTCTCATCGCTTCCTCAGAATCTATAAACATTGAGAAGATAAAACGGCTTGAGAGGATTGCAACGCATTGAGGTTATCCCATGT
>JACDAE010000332.1 GCA_013695595.1 Ktedonobacteraceae bacterium
GTGTACGCCCGGTAACGGGTTGAGCGAAGCCGCCCTAATGATCGTACGGCTTGTTTCATCAGTTTGTTTCGTCGGAGCGACTATCTCTGCTTCACCCATCTTGCAGAGCGCTCGGCAAAATTGAGGACTCATCCTATTCATGTGAAATCAGAAGCAGTCACGAGAGAGTTTGCAATGTACATGCGAACTCTCTTTTGCGTTGCCCAAAGAGGAGTACTCCAGCATGCTTATCGATTTTCATACGTATATCTTCCCTCCTGAGATATGTCAGAAACGGGAACACTACTGTAAGCGTGACCCCTGGTTCCACTCTCTCTACGCAGATCCACGCGCTCGTATGGCCACAGCCGATGATCTGATTGCGGAAATGGATGCTTCTGGTGTCGATGCTTCCGTCACATTCTCATTTGGCTGGACCGATACAGGCTTGATAGAAGAGACAAATAGCTACGTTATAGATGCCATGCGTCGTTACCCTCAGCGCCTCTATGGGGTGGCGGTCAGCCAGCCATCTGCCGGGGCAAAAGCCGTCTATGAATTGGAGCGGTGTGCTCAATCTGGTATGATTGGCCTTGGTGAACTTATGCCACATGGGCAAGGATATCGACTGAGCGATATTGAGCTGCTTGCACCCCTCATGGAAGTTGTGCGCACCCATCAATTGTTGGTGCTCTCACATTGTAGCGAACCAATCGGGCATGTATATCCAGGCAAGGGTGATGTTTCGTTACAAGATATTGTTACTTTCTTGACAGCCTTCCCTGATATTCGTTTTATCGCCGCTCATTGGGGTGGTGGCCTGCCATTTTATACTCTCATGCCAGAGATACAGCGCGTTTCTGCTCAGGTGTGGTATGATACGGCTGCTACGATCTATCTTTATCGTGCGGACATCTTTCCTATCGTGACGCAACTGGTCGGCGCGGACCGTATTCTCTTCGCCAGTGATTATGCCCTGTTGCGCCAGCGTCGTGTAATTGATCATATCAAGCAATCTGGCCTGGATGCAGCTAGCCTGCACAATATACTTGGCGGTAATGCAGAACGCTTGCTTGGCTTGCCCCCTTCTAAATTGGCGAGGCAGGCGTAGAGGCTTCAGCTTGCGTACGCCCGGTTACCAGGCGACAGAGTTCAAAGGTAATCATTGTTATGCGTGTAGTTTCTCTTGGCAGTGGGAGCAGTGGGAATGCATTGCTGGTTGAGGCCGGCCCTCAAGGTCGTACAAAGCTGCTCGTCGATGCTGGACTGAGCGGCAGCCTGCTTCATGAACGTCTGCGTAAGGTGAATGTGCATCCCTCACAGATACAGGGTGTCCTGGTCACTCACGAGCATAGTGATCATGTTCTCGGCCTGCCGCTTTTGATGAAACGCTATGCAATTCCTGTGATTGCTGATGTACACACCTGTAAAGCCATAGAAGATGGCATCCTTTCAGGCTCCTGGCGCACCGATTCCGGCGCTCTGGTGTCTACCCCTTCGATTGATGCACCTGGAGCAATGGCGCTCTCCACTGGACCTGAGATACAGAAGAGTCAGGAGCCAACGCGCTGTATGCAACCTCTTTCTGCAGGAATACGCCGTATGCTCGGTGACATCGAGGTTATTTCATTTCCCATTTCTCATGATGCGATTGCTCCATGTGGTTACCTGTTAACTGCGGGAGGCTGCCGCATCTGTGTTGTGACCGATAGTGGCGAAGTCACTGCTGAAATGTTGACGTACATTGGCAAGGCCGACCTGCTTATTATGGAGGCCAATCACGACCGCGAGCGCCTGCGTCGTGGCCCCTATCCTCAAATGCTCAAGAACCGTATCCTCAGTTCTACCGGGCACCTTTCTAACGATCAAACGGCTGACGCGGTTCTACGCACATGGCGCTCGGATGGTGTGCGCTGGTTGTGGCTGGCCCACATTAGCCGCACCAATAATACTCCGTCACTTGCTCTCAAGAGTGTGCGTACACGGCTGGCTGCGGCGGGAGTAAATCTCGCCCATATTCATATCTCTACATTGCCACCCGGTATGGGAAGCGTGTGGGATTCTACGCAATTATGGCATACAGAGAGTTTATGGGAGATGAGTTCTTGAATTGAAGCCCCCATTAAAACAAACAAATTGAATTTAGGAGATAAAATGTCTATTGCTGCGCTTATTTTCGACCTGGACGAAACACTGATTACCGATGATGAAGCAACATATGAAGCTTTACAACAGACTGCCAGCTATGCCGAAAAGCAGTGTGATATTGACCCGGAACCCTTCTATCGAGCCGCGTATTCACGTGCAAAACAATTATGGCGTGCGGCACCAATGTTTCCCTTTTGTAATTCTCTAGGTATAAGTGCCTCAGAAGGGATGTGGGGACGTTTTGAGAATGACGGCTCCCAATGGCAAGAACTGCACGATTGGGTGCCTGGCTATCAGATTGCGGTGTGGGAACACGCTTTAAGTGTGCAGGGGCATTCACATCGTGCCTTAGCAGAGCAACTGGCAACGATCTTTCGCGAACAACGCATCGCCAGTCAGGAACTTTTTCCAGAGGCTGAGACGGTACTACAAGGATTGCGTTCAACGTATAAGTTGGGTATATTGACAAATGGGGCACCTGATCTGCAACGCCAGAAGATCGAGCGTAGTAGACTGGCACACTATTTTGATGCCATCGTCGTATCAGGCGAGGTTGGTGTTGGCAAACCAGATCCTAGAGTCTTCACCACCGTATTGGAGCAGTTAGCCGTTCCCGCTCATGCGACGCTGATGGTTGGTGACAGTCTCGAACGCGATATGCTGGGTGCATCCCAAAGTGGCCTAAAAGGCATCTGGATTAATCGCGAAGGGCAATCCCACAATCAGCATCATGCTGCGCACATTCATGCACAGATCGCCAACCTGGACGAGCTTTACAAAATTTTATAACTGCATCGTTCAAATACCGCGAATGTCTCCCAATGGCAAATGGGCGGTGGCCGCGCACGCCCATTCGCCATTGGAGGAATGTAGTTAATTCGTGGCGGCCTTCGTCACAAATAGCTCAGTAGAAAGTGTCCTACCCTGAAAAACGAATGCGAAAAAGTTCTCGTAGATATTTGGGAAACGATTCGCCAGCAACTCGATCTGGAGCAGGCGGAAGAGTTTTCCAAAGCCGATGTGGCGCTTCCCCATTTTAAAACGTGTTGCGGAGAACCAGGTGTAACGCTCTTTGTCATCGGTATCCGCAAAATGTTCTAATGTCCGGTACGTAAAAAAACGTACATGTGTGGGATCACCGAATGCGCCGACGCATGTATAATATGGAACGAGAATGTCGATGATCGCTCCCGGCTTACAAACACGATGGATCTCCCCTAATACATCGGCGAGGTTGCGCAGGTGTTCCAGCACGTGATGGGCATACACGATGTCGAATGTATTATCCGCAAAAGGCAATTTTTCCTTATCCAGATCCAGCACGACATCCACCCCTGGAAGTGCGGTAATGTCTAAGCCGACTGCTCCTGGTACTTTATGCACACCACATCCAATGTGCAGCATTTTTTTCTCTGTCGTGGCAGCGTTCTCATTTACAGTTGCCGATGAGGATGTTTCCATAGAATCGTCTTTGACCTCCTGACGAGAATTTATATCTATTCTTATTGTAACAACGTATTTGATTACAATAATATGGCTGCGCTTATGAAAATTTGGATTGATTTTTATAAATGATAGGTGTTTTCTATTATAACGTATAAGGCAAGGTAGGAAATTGATGTAGAGATGTATGGGGTACGACTCAGATTTTTGCGTCGGGACCACCATCACAGTAGGGAAGCCATTTATAATTCCGGGGTTGCCCAGCAATCAAGCAACCCGGAATTATAAATGGCTTCCCTACTGTGATGGCATTCTGAAAGAGCATGCTTTTTCGATCGATCAGCCAGGTTGCGAAAATCTGGGCCGCACCCATGCGTATGCTCTTTGCTTTCAAATGACGATGGGGTAGGGCGTGTCAGAGAACTACTCCCCGCGCACCTTGCTATACACAACCATATCATGCCAATTACCGTTGCGCCACTGGGCTTTGCGGAGTACGCCTTCGCGGGTAAAGCCTGCCTTCTCCAGCGCTCGTTGCTCGGCCCGATTGGTGATATCCGTTGTGGCTTCGACGCGCATAATAGGATAGACC
>JACDAE010000333.1 GCA_013695595.1 Ktedonobacteraceae bacterium
GTGTACGCCCGGTAACGGGTTGAGCGAAGCCGCCCTAATGATCGTACGGCTTGTTTCATCAGTTTGTTTCGTCGGAGCGACTATCTCTGCTTCACCCATCTTGCAGAGCGCTCGGCAAAATTGAGGAAAGAATAAAAACTTCAGTTGCGAAAATAGTGTAAGAAATATCCGCTTCCATGGAAGCGGATATTTTTGTGCCTTATACTTATTAAGGAAAACCCACCTTTTCCTAGCTGGGTAAGTGCAATGCTCTATTTACCCATCCACCCCACCCCTGCTGCGAGTTTTCTGTATGGCTACTCCCACACAATCGCCACTTTTCCTGTACGACCACTATCGAAAAGTTCATACGCTTCTTTTGCCTGACTTAATGGAAACTGGTGCGTGACGATTACATCAGGATGGAGATCCCATGTTACGAGATGTTCAACCAGTTCTTCCATTTGAGGCAAACTGCACACCCACGACCCATGTAATGTGAGCTGCTTGTGAATCAATAAGGGACTGGGTGCAAACGAGACATTTCCTCCTTCACCTACAAAGACGATACGCCCCCACTCACGCGCCGCCTCCAGGCAAAGATGGCGTGCATCACCATTGCCTGAACAATCAATCGCGACCTCGAAGCCGCGCCCATTTACCTTTTCTAATACTTTATCTAACGCGTTTTTATTGCTGGGAGTAATAATATCGTGAAACCCTAACTTGTGAGCCAGTTCGTGACGCTCTGGTAAGTACTCAACTCCCACCACCCGTGCCCCCATTGCACGACAAAGAAGAGCCATTCCCATCCCCACTGGACCCAATCCGGTGATCAGCACTGTATCTCGTCCCGATACACCTGCGCGAATGCACGCTGCATAAGCTGTGCCAAATCCACAGGCGACCATTGCTCCATCGAGGTAACTCAATGTTTCAGGTAATGCGATGAGCGTGCGTTCTTCTGCTAGCAAAAATTCGGCGTGCCCTCCATCACGCTGCCATCCATACGCAGCTCGTGCTGGACTGGAACAACTGATCATCCAGCCTTTACGACAATCATCGCATAATCCGCACCCCGCAATATGATAGACAATAATCCTGTCACCTTCTTTAAAGCGTGTCACACCTGGTCCAACGCGTTCAATAATGCCAGCAGGCTCGTGGCCTGCAATCACACCTTGATATGCTTCTGGTCCAGTCCCTTGATCGGCTGGCCTATAGATTGCACGCAGATCGCTACCACAGAGCGATGAAGCTTTCATACGAACCAATACCTGCCCATATTCCGGCGTTGGAATAGAGAAATTTTGCATTTCGAGGCGGCGATTTCCTGGCAAAACGACGCCAGCCATGGTTGTCATGAAGAAAGGCTCCCTTCCGATACTCGGCTATTCACTATTTTTATTTGCTAGGGTTATAATACCATCGGCCAGCCTATCACGCCAATGAAGATGCTTATCCTTTGCATGACACATTTATATGGTCGCTGCAGTACGATTGTGCAATCCACGTCTAACCGCGAACGTACTAACTCCTACAGCAAGCGCCATCATCACAACGACAATAACAACTCCTGCGCTCCCTCCAATATTGCCTCTTAATCCAGCTAACCCTAATCCCTGACTGGCGGCGATATCAGGGGCTAATATCCAGAAACTAATAATCCAGATGACCGTAGCCAGGCAGGTTATAGTCATTGTCAGGGTCGCAATACTCATAAGCGCCAGGGCATATCGCAGCATTTTGGGGCTAAATTCACTGCGCAAAACCGCCTGTGCGATGAATAATGGAATCGCCAGTATGACAAACGTGAAGAGTGTCACAATGCCCAATTGCTCCGCTATTGAAACTGGTGCTGCGGGTGTAATCGTATGTTGTGATGCAGGTGCTCCACTAAGAAATTGCACGATAACCAGAAAGGCAAAGAATGCAATTTCGAGAATAACTGTACCGGCAATAAGCAAAAGCAGCCGCCTGGGACGAATTGCTAACAGTGCCAGTCCTCGTTTTTCTGAAAGTGCATGTTTGAATGCTGAAAACAGAATGGGCAATCCACCGAGCACAACAACCAGGAACGCTATCTCAGCACTCCAGTTGATGATGGCGAATGAGAGGCCAATCGCAGGATGTCCATTTGCAGCCGCATTCAGGGGAGCACGTGGATCAGTGACACGCATAAGAAAAATGTAGGCAACTCCAAAGACGATAAACGCACAGAGTGTGCTAATCATGGAGCGGCGCATTGTGGGAAGCATTTGTCCTATCCTTTCATATGCATGGCGCAACACAGAGAAGTGCTCTGCAATCATGCCAACAATGGCTTCGCTGAACATTGGCAGCCAGAGGAATAGTACGCTCTTCGCTCCTCGCTGCCGATAAGCATCGCGACAGCATTGACGAAAAACCTGTATGGTAGCTTCTTCATACTCAGCACGATAGGTCGCTGGCCCTATACTGAGCAGCCAGCGATACAGATGCAGAGAGAGTGTAATGATCCAGGGTGTATTCATCAATAACCCTCTTCCAATGCTGATTGAGGGAATGCACCACCGGGGAAAAGTTTTTCTCTGGCAATAGACACAGCCCTGGTCAATCTTCGTGTTTCCGCAATTGCCACCTGTTGACCAGCACCGGTCAGGCGATAATAGCGACGGCGCTCGTCGTCAAGTTCGGGGTCTGGACGCTCATCCACCTCGACGATCAACCCATCTTCTAACATGCGCTTGATCGAACGATAGAGCGTTGTTGGCCCGATCAGAAACTGACCCTCCGTCTGGTGTGCGATCTCTTGCATGATGCTATATCCATGTCGCTCCCCATCCACCAGAGCAACTAAGATGTGAAACACAGCCGGTGTGAGTGGAGGTGGCCCCTCGGTAAGATGTTTATCTGGTCGCATTTTTCTCTTTTAACTTTCCAATAACGGGTATACTATACCCATATCGTTTATACCCACTAAGGTTATATTAACATTGAGAGGAAGAAGTGTCAAGATAGAAAGGGTCTGCGAGATCTCCTGCCAGTTGGAGATTTGCAACTGAAGAAAAAACCATTCAAAACTTTTGTATTATTTACATCGTTATACGTACTAAAGAGTAAAGACCTGGATTACAAGGGGAAGAGGAACAGAAAATGTGTTTCCTGGTTGCCTCCTCCATTTTGAGGATGTGTATGTTCTATTAACTAAAGTAAAAGGTTAATAGTAAACATTTTCATATGGCAACAGAGAATAATAGAAGCAACGGTTTCTGTATCCATTTTTCCCATATGAATTGACATTCAGTTAAGAATATTACTATACTTATACTGCTGCCATGCTAGCGGCTGATGTCGATACTATGGATGAACTAAAAAGGCAAATATGCCTGTCATATGGCTTCTTATGCCTTGTGAGGACTTCTTCAGCTTAGTGACCATCTATAGAAAATAGCTGCTATTATACTGTATTTACATTGCTGTAGATATCGTTTCTGCCCTCCTTAAGAAAGAGCGTCAGGCGCTTGATGAAGAGCATATATAGTTGTTTATGTCTCGTACAAATACAAGACTGCTAGCGCTGGTTTGACCCACCCGTTTCCTGGTGTGCACACTGACGTTCCATCTGGATTATGGACCTGAACTCCTTTTTGTCATGCTAGTTTGCGTAAAGGATGCCAACGTGAACATTGACACCATGCGCTTCTCTCACCTCTTAGAGGCTGATGGCCTTTATGACCTGAATCAGTTTTTTGCGCGTACAGCTTTTGTTGTGGCGCATAAAAACGAAAGCCTTGAAACCCTCCTCGGTGTCATCTGGTACTTGCCTGTAAGTAGCCCCATTCTTATTGTCACCAATTGTTCAGAGATAGAAAAGGAAAAACTAGAACGCGCTCTCATTGAGCAGCTCGCGCATCATCCACATGTCTTCCTCATTCACCAGAAAGATGAAGCCATTGCACACTTCTTCGCCGAGCGAGGCGCACATTCAGTCCTGGATGCCACTGGCAGAGTTGCCAATGGGAAGGGAGCGGGTATGTACATTGGCGCACTCATTGCTTCTTTGCTCGGTTACCCAAAATGGATCGTCTTCTACGATGCCGATAACTTTGTTCCCAGCGCTCTGCTGGAGTACACGCTTGCAATGAGCCGCCTGTTTATGCAGGAACAGGCCGCTTCTTTCCATGACAGTGAGAATGGAAAATTGCATAACGTGCGCATTTGTTGGTCGTCCAAGCCCGCCCTGGGGGCTAAGTCCATTCCTGCCGGAGAAATGGGGCGCTGTACACGGGTTGTTTCTCCTCTGCTCAGCGAACTGGTCGCCAACTGGTTTAATATACAGGATTGTGCGATCATCTCATCCAATGCAGGCGAACAAGGTTTTACAATGGAGGCGGCGCAAATATTACGTTTCTCCTCTGGCTATTCAGTCGAAACGTTCCTGTTTCTTGATCTCCTTTCCCATGCCTTCAATACAGGCGAAGAGTCACACCCACGCCGCGTTATCCTACAACAGTATCAGGCTCAGAGTCCCCACTTCCACGAAAAGGGGGATGAGGAGCACATCAAACGCATGATTTCCGATAGTCTAGGTAGCTTCTACTACTTTAGAGAGCAGTTTTCCCCTGGTCTCAGGCGGCGGATCC
>JACDAE010000335.1 GCA_013695595.1 Ktedonobacteraceae bacterium
GGCCCACGGGCGCACGCAAGGTGACGCCCCTACCCCAGTTCCCGTACGAGGATGGAGAAGCAAAAGATTGTGTGGATTACCAATGAGTGAAAACGAACCAATAAGAAATCGCCTGATCAGCGTCGTACGCTTTGGCATAGGCAAAGAACTGCAACTTTACACCGATGAACTGGTGGTCACGGGACAGGAAGAGGGCAAAGAATTGGGCGTGCCGCTCAACGAAATTAAGCGCCTGATCCTGACTCCCGGCGATCCCAATCCCTCCAAATTGATTCTGATGGCAGATATGGACGACGATACCACGATTATCCTGGCTGAGGGCATGACCAATGCGCGTGCGTTTCGTGAGATGTTGCCGCTCTGGCAAGAATTGCAGCCAGAATTACAACTCGATCCACCCGATATGGGAGAACAGCTCCGTCAGGCATTAAACACACGTAGAGCCTGGTCGCTCACCTGCTACGGCACCATTCTTTTGATCTTGCTCTTCCTGTATGTTCTCTATCTGCTCGTCGCCTTCATTGGCTCACACGTCCATCATTGATCAACAAGAAGGACCTTTTATGACGAAACTATCAAAGACCATCACGTACCTGCCAGCCATACAAGGCGATACGCGCATACGCATCTTCCGCCGCACGTTTCCAGACATGGAAGAGTTCGCCGGCATGTACGTTGATGCATACGCGATCATCAGCACACGTTATGTAGTCATCTGTGACACATTGCTCTGTCCCGAAGATATGGAAACCGTCATGACCACTCTAGGCCCTGAACTGGCAAGCGGGCGACAGCTTCTTGTCATCAATAGCCATGCCGATTGGGATCACGCCTGGGGCAATGGCTACTTTGTTGGGCAACGGAGCGCCCCTATCCTCGCTCATGACGCCTGTAGAACACGGTTACTATCTAAAGAGGCACAGGAACAACTTACAACATACCAGAAACGCGAGACAACTTTTCATAACGTCACACTTACGGCTCCCGCACTGACATTCACGTACGATCTGACCCTCTACGGCGATGACCTGACGTTCACCCTTTTTGCAGCCCCCGGACACACCATTGATTCAAGCGCCCTCTGGATTCCTGAGCTACGCCTGTTGCTAGCATTTGACGCCATCGAAGCTCCCTTTCCATTATTAGAAAGTGCGGATGGTGTACAGCCGCTCATAGCGACGCTCCAACACTTTCTAGCCCTCGACCCGCTGCACGTTCTCTGCTCACATAGCACAGCCGATAGCGCTCTCATCCGCAAAAACCTTGACTATATACAAACGTTGGTGCAACGTGCAGCGCAGATCACCCATCGCCCCACCAATGCCGAATTGGAGCATGCATCAACATTGATCGCTTCACCCTTTGCAGAGTTTAGCGACGATGAAACGGACGCATCCGCATTCTACCGGCAAGCCCATGAGGAGAATATCCGCTACATTCTACAGACCTATCATGCGTAAAAACGGTTATTAAATGCGCTCTGGTTTAAGCAAGTTCTTGCGCATAATGCGTCCACGCATTGCCAGGCGATACAGCAAGAAAAAGAAGACAATAACCACCAGATAGGTCACGATACGCAGTGGATCGACATTGCCACCAGTCCCTGGAAATGCGTACAGGCCATCGGCGGCGGCATATAATTGCGCATTGTTCACATCCCCAAATGTAAGCGCATAGACGGGCGCACTTTTGGGCAGGCCACTGGCAACGGACTGCCAATTCTGACCAGCATCTTTGCTCAGAAAGGCTCCCAGGTTGGTGGCAGTATAGACTGTTGTTCCATTTGTGCCGCGAAAATCGACCAGGATAGCATAGACCGTTACCCCCGCGAGCGTTCCGGCCCCCGTGGTCCAATGCGTGCCAGAGTCATGTGAAAGAAAAATGCCATGGTTGGTACCCATATAGAATAATCCCTGGACACCACCACCGACCGAAGCTGGCACAATCATATTTACCATAATAGAGGATGGCAAGCCATTATTGAAGGATTGCCAGGACGTGCCACGATTGGTAGAGCGATACGCTCCCACTGAAGTTGCCGCCCATAGTTGATTCTGTGCAGGATCAAAGGTCAAATCATTGATATCTATGTCACGCGGAAGGCCCCCATTTGCAGATTGCCAGGAAGTTCCCCCATCATTGCTCACAAAAATACCCTGATTAGAGGTTCCAACATAGAGAGCTTTCGGCGCGTCAGGGAGAAAGATAAGGGAGGTAATGTCAATTGCAGGCAGGCCTGTAGTGGTTACTTTCTTCCATACCATCGCACCTCCTGCTTTCATAAAAAGGCCCTGAGCGGTGGCGGCATACAGATTCTGTCCATCGGTATCAAAAGAAAGCACATGGATACTATTAGGAACAGGCAACCCGTTACTCTGTTCAACCCAATATTGGCCGGCATCGCTACTCACAAATATCTGGCCTTGCGTGTTCCCGGCATACAGCGTCCTGGCATCTTTTCCACCGACCTCCAATACACGCAACTGCTGGCCTTGCAATCCATGCGTCTGCCAGCTTGTACTCCCCAGAATACTGCTATCACAGGAGACGAGGAGGAACGAGAACAGGATAAGAAGCACACCTATTCTTACTGTGATAATATCCACAAACATTTTCGGCATAGCAATTTTTGACCTATCTAATATCAGGAAGTTCTCAAAGAGTAAATCTACCTTACCATATTCGAAGAAGCCGAGCAACTCAAGATACTACCAGGCAGTTAGGCAAATACGAAACTGCCATTCTGGAGGCTCCGTTTATCCCTGCACCCTTGAGGAAGATGCCGCAGCACTTGCCCAACACATCGGGGGTGAGGCTGCCGTCTCTCGTTATGATGTGCCCCACAAAGGGCGCTTTTCGCTCTCCCCCGCGACCTACCTTCATCTCGAACCTGGCATACGAGTTGTACTGAACTCGCCCAATGGGGCAACATGTAGTCGCTATGCAAGCCAGGTCCCATTCCTGTTTGTCGGGGCATTGGTCAATGCAAAAGCGGTGGCTGTAGTTGTCTCATCTCTCCTTGAGCACCAGAAACCCTCTGTCACGGTAATTGCCTGTGGAGAACGATGGAAGACCCCATCAGAAGACGGGGAACTGCGAGTTGCTCTCGAAGATTACCTGGGAGCAGGGGCCATCTTATCCTATCTGCCACAGGAGAAATCACCGGAAGCTCGTGTATGCGAAGGAGCATTTGTCCAGGTTCGAGACGACCTCCACGCCATGCTCTGGGAGTGCGGAAGTGGTCGAGAACTCCGTGAGAAAGGATTCGGTATGGATGTCCAGCATGCTGCACGCTTAAACGCGTATGAAACGGTGCCTCATATGCGAGGTGACCATTTCGAAGCCTTTGACGCGCATTAGTATCATTGATGAGCCAGGAGCCAGGCATGGATGACGAGCAACGAAGAAGCGCAAAAGGCAGATGATGGTCCTATTGAAGCAATTGCTCAGCCGCGTGTAGGCGGTATACCCCGGTTCCGCTCCGTTGAGGAAATACGCGAAATGTGGTAGGGGCGCGATATTACACTTATTTAATGCACATCCCCTTCGTCTCTTCTCGACCCCCTTGAAGGTTAGGGGAGCAGATCAATTTCCTCGCCCAGCCCTTGTTGATAGGCGATATGATAGACGTGGGCAGCCGTAACGACATCTTCCAATGCGATGCCCAGCCCCTTATAGAGTGTTATGTCTTGTGGCAATTCACGCTGTGGTCCACTATCGAGCATTACCTCCGACAGTTCGTGGATCTGTCCCCAATCCAGCATATTGTCATTTGCGGGGATGATGAAATCGCCGGCCTCTTTCTGAGCTTGCTCCAACGAATCGGTGACGATGAGTTCACAGCGTTGCAAAGTTGCCAGATCTATTTCGCGCTTCATCGCCCAGTTTGAGCCGATCGCATTAATATGGCAACCGTCCCTGAGCCAATCGCTCTGCAAGACCGGGTCACTAGAGTTGGTGGCGGTGATGACAATATCGGCGGAGGATACCGCCTGTTGCGCACTATCGACGGGGATAACATTAATATGAAGCAGGCGCGTCATTTCGCTACAGAAGAGTTCGCGTTCAGGGGCACGGCGGCTGTAAACATACGCTCTGGTGATCGGAAAAACCGTACACATGCCCATCAATTGCGTTACGGCCTGCTGACCCGCGCCAATCATACCAACAACCTCAGACTCTGGTCGCGCAAGGTATTTTGTCGCCACGGCACTTGCAGCACCCGTACGCATCGATCCGAGCCAGTCAGCCTCCACCAGGGCCAGCAAACGGCCATCCTGTGCACTAAAAAGCATGACGACAAAACGCACCCCCTCGCGAAAAGCGGTGTAGGTTTTGTAGCCTAACACACCGAACGGTGGTGCGGATGCCGCCAGAATATTGAGGACGCCGCCGCCAAATACCAGCCGTTCCCGTGGGTGGTTCTTGACTACTCCTTGTGCCAGTGCGTTGAACGCCTCCTCCAACACAGCCACAGTGTCACGCATACTCAATAATGAGCGCACGTGCTTCTCACGCAATATCAACGCCATACCTGTTGCTCGACTTCTTCACTTATACGACAACAACACCCCATGAGCATCCGCGACGTATTTAGCGTTCGCGGCGGATTACTCTACGAGTATAAACGATTGTCTCATCGATGACGTAACCTTTTGGCACCTTCACCGTTTTATTGGAGCGTATCACATCATTGAGGCCACTCAGAGCAGGAAGCGCCTTTTCCATTGAGCGCGGAGATGCTAAACGTGTCAGCAAACTTCTCCTCAGCAGCTCAATGCCCACGCCCAGGGCTACAGCACCCACACTGGCGGCAACCTTGCGCGGCAATTGGAAGTTCTGCAATGCTGGCAGGCGCGTCTGTGTGGTTGTCACTAAACTCGTTGAAGAAAGGGTCAGGTCTTCACCGCAATGGCGGCAATAGGCATCATTTTCTTTGTATTCATAATGACATTCAGGACAATACATCTCTCTTATTCTCCGTATCTTTTATGTTAACTCACGAATGACGGTACCAATATTTATTCACTATCGATTGTGACTCTATTTTACCAGAGGTTCACGGAAATTTATATCCTTTAAGCCTTTTGACTGTACGTGCAAGTGCGTTAGCAACCCTCTCTCCATCATCTTCCATAGACCAGCGTCCGAAGGTTAAGCGTAAAGCGCCTAATGCTCGCTCTCGCGTCAGTCCCATTGCCAGCAATACCGAGGAAGGTTCCGTACTTCCTTCATGGCAGGCGGAGCCGGTCGATGCAGCAATCACTGGCGTGGCGGCCAGGATCTCTTCGCCCACGACACCATCGATGCTCACATTGAGCGTATTGGGCAGGCGCTCGGTGGGATGACCATTGAGATGGACAAGGTTGGGGAGTTCGCTCTCCAGAGACTGTTGCAGACGATCTCGCAACGATTGCATGCGAGGTTGACTGCCGGCAAGCTGTTCATATGCAATCACTGACGCCGCTCCCAGAGCAACCATAAAGGCGATATTCTCAGTTCCAGCTCTGCGCCCGGCCTCCTGCCCCCCACCATAGATAAGTGGCTCCAGTTGCAGGCCACGCCGGACGTAGAGCGCTCCGATTCCCTTGGGTGCGTATAACTTATGACCAGCCACCGTTAAAAGGTCAACACCCAACGCTGCCACCTGAGTTGGGATCTTGCCAACCGACTGCGACGCATCCGTATGCAGCAGAACGTCATGCCGATGCGCGATCTCCGCTAATTCTGCAAGCGGTTGGAGCGTCCCAGTCTCGTTATTCGCATGCATGATCGTAATCAATACGGTTCGCTCATTGATCGCCGCTTCTACATCGGCAGGATTGACGCGCCCATAGCCATCCACAGGTAGATAGGTCACTTCGACACCATGCAATCGTGTCAAAGACTGGCAAAGATTGAGCACAGCAGGATGCTCAGTTACCTGCGTGATAATATGATTGCCACGCTTGCATAAGGCCAGGACACTCCCACGAATGGCTAGCATATCGCTTTCAGAACCTGATCCTGTGAAGACGATCTCATCGGCAGCGCACCCCAGGATCTGTGCCACCTGTTCGCGTGCTACCCCGATAGCATCACGCGAGGCTCGTCCATAGATGTGAGCGCTTGAGGGATTACCGAAATGGGTCGTCAGAAAAGGCGACATGGCAATTGCCACCAGTGGATCGACAGGTGTTGTTGCATTATAATCGAGATAGATTGGTCCACCTTGCAGACCTGGATGCATAGACATACTCAATCTCCGGTCTTGAAAGTCTCCGCCCGCTTGCAACTGCCCTTCCATATACTTTATTGCTATTGTACCACTATACTATTTCAGATGCCCTACTCTATCCCCATGATGGGTGGAGGCCCGGTCTAATGGGTCTCCATAGGGTGGTACGAATAAGGTTGTGAGAATGTGTACAATAGATCCTCCGAACATACCAGAGTAGTACTGCTTTTGAAAAGATGAACCTGCGGGAAGCCATTTATTATTCTGTGGTATCCATTATCATTTCATAAACCCATTATAGTAGTTAAGCCATTTATTATTCCGTGAAATCTATTTTGCGAACCCACGGAACAATAAATGGCTTAACTACTATAATGATATTTAACCATAATGATGAATTAAATCAACGGTGGAGTGGAAGATGTATAAAAAAGCCCTTATGGATTGTAAAAGTTCATAAGGGCTTTTTTTATACATCTTCTAGAAACATGGAAGGCTGATCGAGAGAAACCGTTCCACTTAGAGCGAGAACTTGGCTGCAAGCTCGCGTGGACCTGGCTCAACAAGCACTGATCCATCGGGGAAAATGATGGTCGGAACACTCTGCTTGCCACGGTTCACGCGCATCACCAGTTCCGCCGCCGCCTCATCGTTTTCTATATTGATTGCCTCGTAAGGGATGCTGTGTGCATCAAACCAGCGCTTGGCAAAGCGGCAATCACCACACCAGGTGGTCATATACATTTTAATCTTTTCGCCCGTCTGTGGCGTTTGTACAATCGGTTCAGACACCTAAATGCTCCTTGATCTTCCAATAGAATAAGATAATTGTTTCACCCACTCTAACAAGCATCCAGAAGCATTTATTCCACAAACACAGGGCAAGCCGCCTACCTCTCCATTGAGGCCAGAGCCGCCGGCTTATTGATCCGCTCAAGCATAGTATCAAGC
>JACDAE010000336.1 GCA_013695595.1 Ktedonobacteraceae bacterium
TGAGCACGGATTCCGGGGCACCTGACGGCATTGATCCATCGGGACTAAAGATGGAGAGCTGGTTCTGTAACGCCGTCACATACAACGACTTACTACCCGCATAGTAATCGGGTGGCATCTTGTCCGCGATCTCGGTTGCCGTATGGGTATGGATCCACTTCAATGTTTTGACGTAGGCATTCACCAGTTTCTGAACGACGCCTTTATGGCTGCTGACGTAGCTATTGTTCATAAAGAGGCAGATGAAGGGATAGGGACCGCCGATAGCAGTCTGCGTTGACTCAGGCGTGCGCAGGTCAACCAGGACTTTCCCCACACCGGTTGACAGAATACGCGAGATGGTTGGCTCTGTGGTCATACCGGCATCGATTTTGCCCTGTTGTAGTGCGGCGATAAAGGTGTCACCGGCACCCACTGGCACGAAATGGACCTTGTCGGCGGTGATCCCGGCATTGTGTAATAAGGCGGTGGTCAGGGTCTGTGTGCCTGAGCCAAGCTCGGTCACGCCCAGATTTTTGCCTAAAAGGTCTTTGACGGAGTGAATCTGGCTGGCGGCTTTGGCGGAAACAACTTCGGCCTCACCAGGGGCAACGTTCAAGAGCACCACGGATTGCATCTGCTTGCCCGCTGCCTGTAGCTCGATGGTGTGGTTATATGATCCTGAACCTGCATCCACCTGGCCTGCCAGGACCTGGTTCTCGGATGACTGGCCCGATGCCTCGTCGATTAACGTTACGTCGAGGCCTTCCTGGGTGAAGTAGCCAAGCTGTGCCGTGAGCTTGTTCGGTAAATAAATCTGTTTGCTCAGTCCACCTACCATGATTGAGAGGTGCGTGGGACCGCTACTACTGCCGTTGCTGCCTGTACTACTATCGCTGCCACATGCGCTGAGTAGAAGAACGAGGATGATGCCGGGTATGAGGGCAAACTTGCGCCCCTGTCGACTCCATGATTTCATTGATTGTCTCCTCTTTGTTTGCGATGGTCATCTCTATGACCGGGTGAAATCTGCCAAAAGACTTCGTTGATGATCAGGCGATTTTTTGCGATGGTGACATGTGTTGTGGGTCTACTTCCCTTTGTACCATTATCTCCTTTCGCTTGTGTTGATGATTGTGCTAGATTGTGACATCGGTAACCGGATTAGGTCGCCATTTGAGCAGACGGCGTTCGAGTGCTGTAATCAGAAACTCTGAGAGTAGCGCCACTGTAGCCAGGATCACTATTGCGGCAAAGACACCGTTGGGGTTGAAGTTGGCTCCTGCTATCTGGATCAGCAGACCAATACCCTGGATCCCGCCTATAAACTCGCCTACGACCGCGCCAACCAGTGCAAAGCTAAAGCTGGTATGCAGGCTGGCGAAGATCCACGTCAGAGCAGAAGGAATGATTACGGATGTCGTAATACGTCGCTGGTTGGCTCCCAGAATGCGTGCATTGGCGAGCAGGTTGCGATCAACTTCACGTACCCCCTGAAAGGCGTTGAAAAAGACGATAAAGAAGACCAGTACGACCGCTAATGCCACTTTTGATTGAATGCCCAGGCCCAATCCAATGGCGAAAAGAGGTGCGAGCGTGACGCGTGGAATCGCATTTGCTGTTTTGACATAGGGTCCCAATACGTCGGCAAGGAAACGGTTGCTCCCAAGGACGACGCCGAAGATAATCCCAAGGACGACACCGATCACGAAGCCGATAATGGCCTCCTCTAGGGTAACGAGGATCTGCACCCACAATGGACCCAGGGCCGTTCCTTTGGTTATCCATGTAACTATCTGTTGCCAGATACCGGAGGGACGGCCCCAGAAGAAGGGATCGATAATGCCAATACGCGTCCCGATTTCCCAGCCTCCAAGGATCACGACCAGCAGCAGGATGCGCAGCGTGTTGACTAAGATCGTGCGTCGACGCCGGGCCGCGCTGGCCGATACTCTGCCTGGTTCCTCAGGTATGGTGACAGTTTCTTTAGACTCGTTGCTTATTGCGCTCATAGCTAATTAGTACCTCGTTGCGAAGATCTTCCCATATTTCATGATACAGTTGGACAAAACGTGGATCAAAACGGATCTCCGTCACATTGCGTGGGCGTGGCAGATCGATGGTATAGATACCCTTGACGGTGCCAGGGCCAGACGTGAGGACGCAGACCCGATCGGCCAGGGAGATGGCTTCTTCAAGATCATGGGTGACGAAGATCACGGATGCTGAGATGGACGACCACATATTGAGCAATTCGTCTTCCATCATGGCACGCGTCTGCACGTCGAGGGCGCTGAACGGCTCATCCATGAGGAGGATCTGTGGCTCGTTGATAAAGGTCTGGGCCAACGCCACACGCTTGCGCATGCCGCCTGAAAGCTGGTGCGGATAGTGGTTCTCAAAGCCAGAGAGGCCAACCCGTGTAATCCAATCGCGAGCTTGTTCGTATGCTTCGGCCTTGCGCAGACCCCGGAAGATTGGACCTGTCGCAACATTGTTGAGCACACTTTTCCAGGGAAAGACGGCGTCAGCCTGGAACACATAGCCAACATGTGGATTAATCCCCTGGACCGGCTTGCCCATCACCTGGACCGACCCTTCGCTTGGTCGTTCCAGGCCAGAGATAAGGCTCAGTGTGGTGGATTTGCCGCAGCCAGTTGGTCCAACCACGGCGATGAACTCGCCCGGCTTGACCGCCAGATTGATATCGCGGATCGCGGTGTATGCCTCACCTGTCGGCGTCAGGAACCGCTTGGTGGCGTTGCGCAGTTCGATGGCGTAGGTGCTCTGGTCGGAAGCATCCTGTGTGTTGGATGATGCATCTTTTATAGGTAGAGAGTTGTTCACAAGACTCCTTTCATGTATGGTGCTTCTATCCCCATTTTTATACAGGCATTGTTGGTAAGGAACGAGCTTCTGCTAGAAGTGTAGCCGCAAGGGCGTAAACAGTGTATAAACGGGCCACCCTCTGGCGTAAATAAAACGTAAATGTTTGCGGAAAGACGATTTAGGGTAGGGCACCTGATTATGCTCTTTAAAAATTGCATCCAGATATCCCTGATCATGAACCAAATACCAATCAGGGGAGGGAAGCCATTTATTATCCCGTGACCACCCAATTGCATCGCGGAAGGATCATTGTGGTAGGGAAGCCATTTATTATTCCGAGGGATGCCATCGCGCTGCATCGGCCTGTCATCGGCCCGGAATAATAAATGGCTTCCCTACCACAATGCTATTTGGTCCAGCATATTGATATCCGCATCAATTTTTTAAACAGCATAACCTGGCACCCTACCGTTTACGTTTTATTTATACCAGAGGCTCGCATGTTTATATCCCATTTATGCCTATGCGACTACACTGTCATTGCATGGAGTCTCCTGAGGCCAGGGTGGTATACTTGGATATAGTGTTTCTTCAATGTGTGACGTACTTTGTATATCCGGGTGTATGGTTTCAGGGACAACATGTAGCCAACCTGGGCGTTGTAAACGTGGCCCCTACAGAGGAGTACTGGCCTATGCAGCATTTCGTACGTCGATCACTCCTGGTCCAACTGTTGAGCGTGTACCTGCTCTTCGTGGTTGTTGTGCTGCTTGGTGGGGTGGGAGTCAATGCGGTGGTTGAGCAGAAGTTGCGCAATGACGTTCAGGCATCAGACCAGGCGTTGGCGCAGGAGATCGCGCTCCAGACCAATATCCAGATGACCGATACTGAGGAGGCGCTGGTCGGATTAGGCAGACTCGCGCAACGTGCAGGAACGCCGGAAGCGATGGCGAATACCTTCCAGACCTTCCAGGCCGCTCGTAGTGATGTCGATCAGGTCTACTGGCTCGATGCTGTGGGTATTGTGCGCATCTCCTGTCCTCCTTTGCCGCAGACGTGTAATGTCACATCAGGTCTGGAAGGTGTCGGATCGGAGTTCGCGCCCCCTACAGTGGTGCAACAGGCCCTTGTCTCCACCAGCCCGGTCTTTGAGGTGGGTATTGCGGTGGAAACGACCCGCGATTCAGGGGTCATTATCGCTGAACCTGTGCGTACCCTTGCAGGTCAGTTGATTGGTATTGTCGCAGCCAGCATCTCGCTCAAGGAACTTAGCAATCCCCTCACGAAGGTAATCCAGGCACAACGTACCAGCCATCGGCAGCTCATGATTAGCATTATTGATAGTCAAGGCTGGCTGATCGCCACACCGGATGACAGGCGGATTTTATATACCGTGCTGGATGAATTGCCGGGTGCCGAGCAGGCACTGCACAATCATACAACAACCTCTAGCCTGGGGCCGGGACCAGATGGGCAGGACTGGCTTTTCAGCGCGGTTCCTGTGCCCGATGTCCACTGGGCGGTTGTTGTGCAGAGACCCGCCGCAGAGGCTCTGAGCGTCGTCATCCAGTTCCAATTCTGGCTCCTGACGGCGGCGCTCCTCTTTGCCATCGGTGGCCTGCTGTTCTGGC
>JACDAE010000339.1 GCA_013695595.1 Ktedonobacteraceae bacterium
GAGTACAGGGATAAGTTGTCCAGTGCAGGTACCCTTTTTGACGACCGAGAGGATCTCTTCGTCGCTTAATTCCTCGCCCTCCAGAAACTTTTCCAGAATCGCATCATCGCTCTCCACTGCTGCTTCGATGAGCTGGTCGCGGTACTCATTGATGCGATCCTCCATCTCGGTTGGGAGCAGGATTTCCTGTACTTTGTTGCCACCCTCGAACGTATAGCCTTTTTGTGAGACGAGGTCAACAACCCCTTTAAAGCCAGCCTGTTCACCGATGGGAACCTGTAGGGGGACAACGCGCGAGCCAAATTGTGCGCGTAACGATTCGAGTGCCTGATCGAAAGAGGTATTTTCACGGTCGAGTTTATTAACCAGTACGATACGTGGGAGATTATATTCATCGGCATACTGCCAGGTGAGTTCTGTACCGACCTCGACGCCTTTTTCGGCGGTCACGACCACGAGTGCAGCATCGGCGACTCGGAGGCCAGCTTTGACTTCACCGACGAAATCAGCGTAGCCGGGAGTATCGATAAAATTGATTTTTGTATCTTTCCATTCAACGGGTAGCACTTTTACATTTAAAGACATACGCCGTTTCAGCTCATCGGGATCATAGTCAGAAATAGAGCTGCCCTCGTCAACCTTGCCCTGCCTGGTGACGGCACCACTATCGAAGAGTGCTGCATCGACCAGGGACGTTTTGCCTGCTCCAACATGTGAGATTAATGCTACATTGCGAATCCGTTCCGCCCTATAAACCTTCATAAACCCGTTTCCTCCTGATTTTCTAGGCAAGAGGTGGTCTGCTCAGACTTTATTCCGGGGGGTCTGTCGTAGACCGCCTATGCAACACGACCATTTGGGATGGATGTTCCGGTACAGAGAAAAACTATTAACACACTATTCTTCTTTGATAGGTTTAGTATAGCAGGTGTGGACTCTTTGTTCAACCGATACAGCAGGTGAAAACGTGTTTCGCAGTGTGCCACGTGATGTTTTTGTGACGCATCTATCACGATCTCTCAAGGAAGGAAATGATACAGGGAAAAATTGTAAAAAGATACCATTGTTCCCTATCTCCAGTCCTGCTATACTGGAGCATATTTGTCATGGCATAGTGAGAGAATGTTTTTCTGAATGAACCGATTGCCAGCATTCTCCATAGACGATAAAGGAGTTGAACTTTATGACTGTAGATATAAGCGATATCGAGCGCATTCTAGCGCAAGAAGAGACGTGGCGACAGACACAGGCCATTAACTTGATCGCCAGCGAGAATACACCAAGTGATGCCGTACGACGCGTGCAGAACTCCGATTTTATGGGCCGCTATGCAGAGGGACATCCCAACGAGAACGGCCACGTCAACCGCTATTACCAGGGAACACAATACATCGACCAGATCGAGAGTATGGCACACAACGAAATTGTGGAGTTATTTCGTGTGAAACAGGCCGATGTACGCCCGATCAGCGGCAATGCGGCCAATACGGCCCTGGCTCTGGCCTATCTGCGCGGCGGCGACACCGTGATCGCCAATTCGACCGATGCTGGTGGACATATCAGTCATGGATCTGTCGGCGTCTTTGGGCGACGTATTCAGAATCGTGGGCAGTCGCTCAAAATGGGTAGCAAGAACGCCATTAACCTCCATCATCTACCATTGACGGAAGACCATTATCATGTGGACGCGCAAAAAACAATAGAGCTGATCGATCAGGTTTCACCACAACTGGTGATTATGGGCAAGAGCCTCTTTCTTTTCCCAGAACCCGTTTCTGAGGTGGCGGCTTATTGTAAAACGAAGCAGATCCCTTTGCTTTACGATGGTGCACATGTGCTGGGCCTGATCGCAGGTGGGCAGTTCCAGGACCCATTGCACGAGGGGGCAACCTGGATGACCGGGAGCACTCACAAGACCTTTCCTGGCCCGCAACGTGGCGTAATTCTGGGCAATCTGGACCTTGAAGACGAGAAGAAGTACTGGCCTGCCGCCGATCGAGGCGTCTTCCCCGGCTCTTCCAGCAATCACCATCTGAACACATTGCCTGCCCTATTGGTTGCGACACGCGAAATGCAGCAATATGGCCGTGAGTATGCCGCGCAGATCATACGCAATGCTCAGGCACTTGGGAGCAGCCTTGATAACCTTGGCACGCCTGTGGAGGCGCGTGAGTTCGGATATACGCGCAGCCACATGATCGCCGTCAATGTTGCGCAATGGGGTGGTGGGGTCGAGATTGCTAAGCAGTTGGAAGCAAACGATATTATTGTGAACTATAATATGCTGCCAGGCGATAGTGATCCGCGCAATCCTTCCGGCCTGCGCATCGGCGTCCCCGAAATGACGCGCTTCGGCATGGATGAGCGTGCAATGGGCGAGTTGGCACAATTGCTGCATGATGGCATTACTGGTAAAAATGTGAAAGCTCAGGTGAATGCATTGCGTGCGCGTTATGTCGAAATGAAGTATGTATAGATCATGAACAGGATAGAAAAAAGTCACCAGTAGGGGTAAGGGGTGGTGTGGATGGGTAGCGGGGGCCTTGGGCTTACCC
>JACDAE010000344.1 GCA_013695595.1 Ktedonobacteraceae bacterium
GAGTACAGCTACAATATCCGGAAATGTAGCAATAACAATTTATGATCAGAGGCATTACCTTTCAGGGCCAGGAAGTTATGACATAAGTTCTCTCCTTCGGTTTACAAAATTTTATAAATATGCTAAAATGTAAACTGAAGGAGGCACATGATGAGTATAGGAAAACGTATCAAGAGTGCTCGCATTATAGCGGGAAGCAGCCAGCGCGATTTAGCGAATAGAGCTGAAGTCAGCGCTATGGCGATCTCCAAGTACGAAAGAGACATGGATACACCTGGTTCTGCTGTATTACTACGTCTGGCTGATGCTTTAAGTGTTAATATCGAGTACTTCTTTCGTCCCACTACAGTCACGTTCTCTTCTCCAACCTATCGAAAACGTGCTTCTCTTCCAGCACTTGAAGATGCCAGCATTCTTGAGCGTATTCAGGAATGGCTCGAACGCTACCTGGATATAGAAAGCTTATTGAATAGAGCATCAACATTCACATTACCTCCACCACAACGTATCGAGATAATGGAAGAGATAGAAAGCGCCGCCCTCGCATTACGCAAGCAATGGTGTCTGGGCCTTGATCCTATTGAGAATTTAATGGAAGTTTGCGAAGATCATGGCATCAAAATTGGACTGGTCGATGGGCATCCGGATTTTGATGCTGTTACCCTCCAGGCAAACGATACAATTCCAGTGATTGCTTTGCGCCGCGATATGCCTGGGGATCGACAGCGCTTCTGTCTCGCCCACGAACTCGGTCACCTGATTCTGCAACCGATAGAACATATTGATGCAGAGAAGGCCGCTCATCGCTTCGCCGGTGCATTACTTGCGCCCTGCTCGACTGTCGAATTGGAACTAGGGACAAAACGTCATACAATTGGACTTAACGAATTATACCTTCTCAAATGCAAATACGGTTTGAGCATGCAAGCATGGATATATCGTGCAAAAGATCTGAATATCCTCTCTGAAACAGACGCCATTCAGTTGTTCAAATACTTTCGTCAACGCGGGTGGAATCGTAAAGAGCCTGGGAATCCCTTATCATCAGAGATACCACAAAGATTTGAACGGCTTGTTATGCATGCGTTATGTGAAGACATAATCTCACAGACACGTGCAGCGGAACTGCTAGCAATGCCACTTGAACAATTTTTAGGAGGAGATGTGGAGCGGTATGGAGGATTCTCTATCGATATGTGTAGTTGATACAAATCTTCTCATAGATTTATATTTTGGCAAAATCATTATTCCATTTTTCACACTGCCTTACACGTTCACAGCACCAGACGTGATTATTGCAGAACTAAAAAGCATAGACTGTTCTATGTTGATAATACTAGGTCTGCAAAAATATGAACTTACAGGGAAGCAAATTCAAGACGTATTACAGCTTAGAGCACAGCATCGGCAAGTTTCTGTCAATGATCTATTCGCACTCGTTACAGCACGATCCCTTCGCGCGATACTGCTCACGGGTGACAAGAATTTGCGGAAACTAGCAGAACAGGATAAAGTATTGACTCATGGTACCCTCTGGGTGCTGGATCAAATGGTACATCTAAAGGTTATTTCGCCTCTGCAAGCTGCAGAGGCATTAAAATTACTTTGCGAAAAAGGAAGCCGCTTGCCAATAGATGAATGCAATGATCGCCTTAAAAACTGGCGAGACAAAAGCGAGTAAGCTTACACCAGTCCTTTACTCACACACAACTCAGCATTCAGCACAGAACCACCAGCCGCACCGCGAATCGTATTGTGCCCCAACATCACAAACTTATAGCCGAGAATAGGGCAACGTCGCAAGCGCCCAAGCGTCACAGTCATGCCATGACCTGCATCACGATCCCGCAAGGTCTGTGGTCGATCTTGCTCGGTACGATAGACCAGCGCACGTTCTGGCGCACTCGGCAGCTTGAGTTGTTGGGATTCAGGGACATAGTTTTCCCAGGCGGCGATGACCTCTTCAGGGGGGACATCACGCTCAAGCTCGATACTGGCACATTCCAGGTGACCTTCACGCGTGGCAACACGGTTACAATGTGCACTCACGACCAGGGGAGCATCCGTAAAGCCTCTTCCCTCTTGCCAGGAACCAAGCATCTTGAGCGTCTCTATCTCCAACTTCTCTTCTTCACCACCAATATAAGGAATGACGTTGTCGAGAATATCATATGAAGGCAGACCGGGATAGCCAGCACCAGAGATCGCCTGCATGGTTGTTACCAGGACCTTCCGTAAGCCGAATGCCTGCTGCAACGGTTTGAGCGCCATCACAAGCGGCGTGGCACAGCAATTTGCGTTGGTGACGATACAGCCGGACCAGTTGCGCTCTTTGCGCTGCTGCACAATCGCGCTGATATGATCGGCATTGACTTCCGGGATCAACAATGGCACATCGTGTTCCATGCGATAGTTTTTGGCGTTGCTGAAGACCGCGACTCCCGCCTGTGCCAACGCTAACTCAATGTCACCGGCGATCTCGCCCGGCAATGCGGAGAAGGCAATTTTGATGCCCGATAACGCATCTGGCGTGCAGGCCACAACGGGCAGTGCGGCAGCAGAAGCGGGCATCTCACTGCCGGAGAGCCGCCAACTCGTAACCTCGCGATAAGGTCGGCCTCCATGTCTTTCGGAAGCTGCCAGCGCGACCAGCTCGAACCAGGGATGATCCTGCAACAGCTCAATAAAACGCTGCCCCACCATGCCAGTTGCACCCAGCACCGCAACAGGGATACGTGTTTGGGGGTAAGTGGACATAAAACTCTCCATTCGTTGGGTGAATGTGGGTAGGGGCGTGTGCTTGCCACCGCCCGGTTGCCCACCAACATTGTTCATCGGGAAACCGGGCGGTGGCAAGCACACGCCCCTACGCCAAAAGTATTTTCCCTCATATATTATACCTTTTCTACCGTACATGTTCTTTGCGTCGTTCGTGAGCAGAATGCGCATGACGCACGAGCGGGATGACGGGGGCGATCAGGTCGCGGTGCAGGCAACGGAGCGCGCTCTCACTATTAGCATCCGCGATGATGAGCGTGATGCCCTGCTCGGATGCTCCCTGGCTGATCACAGGGATGTGCTCACGGGCCAATGCGGTGACGGCGCGCGCTGGACTCATCGGATCAGAGGTAAAGCCGGAGCCGATACAGGCACAGGCTGCCAGACCACGTCGACACGAAACTTTCCAGTTTTCCATATCGTGATGCAGCAACGCGATGATCGAATCGGCGGCCTGTTCCTCGACGACGAAGGAGAGATGATGCCCGGACGATGAGCAGATAGCTACGGGGGCGGCTCCGGCTCCAGCGGCCAGAACAAAGACCTGTCCAGCATTCTCTGGTGCACCAAACATGTCGGTACTTTCAACGGTGATCAATGCCAGCTTGCGACGAAACGTGATAGCACATGCACCACTCTGCCCCTGTAATACAGGGCCAACGACAGTACCGCGAATATGCGGACGGAACGTATTACGCACACGCACAGGAATATTGCGGTGGGCAATCGGAATGAGCGTGCGTGGATGGAGCACTTTCGCGCCAAACCAGGAGAGGCGCGCCGCTTCCTCATACGTGAGTTGTGGCAATAGACGCGCATTGGCAACCAGGCGCGGGTCTGCGGTGAGCACGCCGTCCACATCGGTATAGATAGACACCTCCACGCAATCGATGGCGGCCCCTATGACCGTAGCAGAGTAGTCTGAACCATTGCGACCAAGCGTCGTTACAAAGCCGGTGATTGTGCGGCCCATAAAGCCTGCGGCGATGGGGACGATCTCTTGCTCGATGAGAGGTGTGAGCAATCTGGTGGCATTGGCGCGTGTCTCTTCGGTTAAAGGTTCGGCACCAACGACAATGCCAAAGGGTTGCGATGGATCCGTTTTGGGATGGGTTGTGATAATAATTTCCTGGCGGACAGGTTCCGCGTTCACTCCCAGTTCACAAGCGGCGGCGGCGACGAGACGAATGGAGAGCCGCTCACCCCAGGAGGCCACAGCTGCTGTTGGTAATGATACCTCTAGCCCCTGAGTGGCAAATTCGTGCAATGCATATACATCTTTTGTTAAAAAGGTCAGGCACTCTTCAAGTTCCTCGACCAGGAGAGCATGCTTATCAGCGTTTCGCGCTACTATTTTCGCAGCATCGAGATGCTTCAACCGCAAAGACGCAAGCTCATTTGTATACGCCTCTCGCTCACCTGAGCAGGCATGGCGCGCAATACGCAGGAGTTGATCGGTCACCCCGGCCATAGCCGAGACGACAATAACTGGGAAGAAGCCATCGGAAGTCCGATATTCCTGCCGGGCATTCTCGATAATCGCCGCCACCTGGCATATGCGTTCACCACTTCCAACGGACGTTCCACCAAATTTCAAGACACCAACTTTTTTATGCATTGCAGCCACTATGCTCCCCTATACAGAGACCTGATCCTTCAGATCCCCCGAATTGATAAATACGACACAAATACAATTTGTAGAGCGCAATATCTCGTGAAGAATAAACAGTGGAACAGTAGGGGTAAGGGGTGGGTGAGGGGCGCTGGAGGGGGGCCTTGTGCTTACCCTGCTCGCCGAATGGATTTTCATCCCCATAGCAGGGTAAGCAC
>JACDAE010000350.1 GCA_013695595.1 Ktedonobacteraceae bacterium
AATTGATGGACGCAATAAATTGGGTCGCTACGCTGATCATCTAAGGGAAAATATGCAGGAGGCCCCCTCTGAAACAAGATAACGAAGAGCCATTACCAGTAGATAACCAGGATAACGACACCTCAAAACCATCCTCATCTCCTCCAAAAGTTGACACTTCCAATCGTGCGCTCGCTTCACATGATTTTCGTCTGCTCCTGGGTGGGGTTGCTATCAGTATGATGGGGCAACAAATGATCTCGGTCGCCATTGGTTGGGAGTTGTACAACCAGACCAGTTCTGCGCTCGTTCTCGGTGGCGTCGGCCTGGCACAGATCCTGCCTATTATCTTGCTCTTTCTGCCCGCCGGCTACATCATAGATCGCTATAACCGCAAATACATCATGATTGCCGCTCAGATTATGCTGGTACTGGCATCGCTTGCCCTGGCCGCGCTCTCCTATGGACACGGCTCCCTCTTTTTAATCTATGCCTGTCTGGTGGCCATCGGTAGCGCGCAGGCTTTTAGCAGCCCCACCAGTTCAACCCTTGTCGCGCAGGTCATTCCAGATCTGGCATATGAGAATGCGATGACATGGAGGAGTAGCGTAGGGCAGTTATCGGCGGTTCTGGGGCCTGCAATCGGTGGCTTCCTGATTGGTATTCTCCATGATGCTACATTCGTATTCGTCATCAATGCAGTTGTCGCAACGCTCTTCGTAATACTCCTTTTTTTCATGCGGGTACGTCCACAGAAAGCACCTGCATTTCAGCAAAGAACGCTCAGTTCATTGGTTGATGGCCTGCGTTTCCTTGGCAAAACACAGGTGATGCTGGCCGCGATTACGCTTGATCTTTTTGCCGTCCTGCTCGGAGGCGCGACGACCCTTTTACCCATCTTTGCACGCGACATTTTGCATGTTGGTCCCATTGGGCTGGGCTGGCTGCAAGCTGCCTCCTCTCTTGGTGCGGTCTGCATGGCCTACTATCTCGCACATCGTCCCCCATTTGCAAGAGCCGGGCGCACCTTACTGCTAGCGGTTGTCTGCTTTGGCCTGATCACCGTCCTCTTTGGCCTCTCCCACTGGTTCTGGCTCTCGCTCCTGCTGCTCTTCCTGCTCGGTGCCTGCGATAATATCAGCGTCGTTATTCGCAGTACGCTGGTGCTCATCCGCACACCAGACGAAATGCGTGGACGTGTCAGTTCTGTCAATTCGCTCTTTATAGGAACGTCCAATCAACTGGGAGGCTTTGAATCGGGGCTAACGGCACAACTCTTTGGCCCGGTTATCGCGGTGGTGGCCGGTGGTATCGGCACTATTCTTGTCGTCATTCTCGTCGCTCGCATCTGGCCCGACATACGACGCCTGACCACACTGCGCGAACATTCAGAAATATAAATCTCTACCCACGACGATAGAGTACCACGTATTGCGCTTCTTATTATTCAGAGAGCAACTCTTCGATAATATCAAGTAATTTATTCATATCAACTGGCTTACTGATACCAATGATACGACGCTCCTGCACACCGTACTGCATGACGCCCGCCGTCGTCAGGATCACTGGTACATTCTCCAGTTCCTTAATAGCATGCAACCGATCATACAATTCCAATCCATTCATACGCGGCAGATGATAATCAAGCATGATCAGATCAGGCCGATAGGTCTTGACGATCTCCAAGGCTCGTGGGCCATCAGGCACCAACAGAGCTTGATGCGCCGTCTCCTCGGAGATCGCCTGCACAAATATTTCTCCGATCAACGCATCATCTTCAACGATCAGAATCAGTTTCATCGTATTATGTTTATTTATTGGACTTTCTTTATTATCAGTCATCCTGCAGAACTCCTACTCACCCCTGGAGACACTAATCACATCACACATTATCTCTTTTATATAGAACGTGCTGATTGGCATCATCAGTTTCAAAAGGACGCTTCCTTTATTTACCTTGTTGACAAATTACTTGCACAATACCAACCTAACATTAAATACATTCCTATCTTCTTATGCATCATTACATTATTTCTACTTCATAAAAATTACTTGCACTCAATACATCTTCCTCTGTAAAATAGAAACAACGATAATGGAGTCTGGAGATGTAATTTCTCTACAGGAAAGGAAAAAGTATCTATTCATGAAAGGCATTATTTTTGTAGTCTGGGAAAAGTACCTCAACGAACGCTTTGAATCGAGTTTTGTTGATACTTACCGGAACAACATAGGCGAAACAAAAGATCAACTACCCATCACTGGTCGCACACGCGCCAACTGCAAAAACCCTGGTTAAGCAAGAAACCTGTCAGCATTTCATTTACCTGGCAAATTGCTACCACAGAGTTATTTGGTGCGTCTGCTATTCTAAGTATAAGACCCTATTTGCCGAAATAGATTGGATCTTCGGCATGAATGTTTACCACTAAAGAAGGATGCACATGCAAATATTTCAACGCACACGTCAGGTACCTGTACTTCCCATGGCAAAATTGCTCTTTTTTGATGCACGCTTCGCCTGGGTATGGCTGATTGTGCGTCTCTATGTCGGATATCAATGGCTCACCAGTAGCGTAGCAAAAGTTGCGGGTTACTCCCTTGCACCAGGTACATTTGGGAAGCGTATACCTGGAGGATCATGGCTGGTAGGTGGGCATGGGGAGAAGGCTTTGCGCGGCTTCTTTACGCATTCCCTCTCATTGGCTGCTGGTCCGAACCCCACCATCCAGAGCTGGTATGCCCTGTTCCTGCAACATCTCGCGCTGCCAACCGTGGGCGTATTTTCCTACCTGATCCCATTTGGAGAACTCTGCGTCGGACTCGGCCTGATCGTTGGCCTCTTTACCGGCATTGCGGCGCTATCTGGTGCTTTCATGAACATGAATTATCTGCTGGCCGGTTCGCTTGGCCTCAACCCCATCCTGTTCCTGCTCGAAATTTTCCTCTTCCTGGCATGGCGCATCTGTGGCTTCTACGGCCTCGACCATTTCCTTATAATTGGGCCAGGGGATGATCAAAAAGAAACCCTGGAGATGGAGCATCAACTCGCATAGTTGAGAAAATGACCACGGGTAGGGGTGCTATTGTCTCCAAGGAAAAACGCATGAAACAAGGTAGGGTACCAGGTTCACCCCAAAGGGCTCAGATCCGACAGTTCCCTACTCGCATCTTCCACCTCTTCCACCGTCCTTAGATGTCCGATCCGCTCCACCGTCTCCAATAGTTTGCGCGCAGATGTTCTTCCCAGAGCGGCTCTTACGCCTGATAGGCTGGAAGGGGCCATACTTAATTCGTCGATACCCATTCCCATAAGCAATGGGGCAACATGTGTATCTCCAGCTATCTCGCCACAGACGGACACCACTTTCCCAGCACGACGACCCGCCTCCGCAATACGCCGTATCAAACGCAGAACCGCCGGCTGCAAAGATTGATAAAGGTATGCTACCGACGCGTTTGTACGATCACTGGCAACGGTATATTGCAACAGATCATTCGCGCCGATGCTGAAAAAATCCGCCAGTTCCGCCAATTCAGGGGCCATAATAGCTGCCGCCGGCACCTCAACCATGATCCCAACAGGGACATGCGCAGGTACAGCAATGCCCCGTTGGCTCAGATCAGCATAGACCCGGTCAAAGATCTCTCGTGCCGTACGTAGTTCCTCCACGGTCGTTATCATCGGGAACATAATGTGTAGCTCGATATCAACTTCGACCGCCGCCTGCAATAAAGCGCTCAGTTGCTGCACGAGCAATTCCTGATGCGCCAGGTGAATACGGATTCCGCGTAAGCCGAGCGCGGGATTTGCCTCGACGAACGAGCCAAGGACCGCATCAAGGGCCGGCAATGGCTTGTCCGCACCCGCATCTAATGTTCTAACGACGATTGGGCCAACTCGTCCGGTGGCATCACCCTTAAATGCGCGAAATACCCTGACGTATCGTCTGCGCTGCTCGTCTTCGTCTGGAAGCGTCGCAGATGTCGCAAAGAGAAACTCTGTGCGCAAGAGCCCTATACCTTCAGCTCCCCATTGGCGTGCAGCTTCTGCCTCGGCCTCATTTCCCACATTTGCGAATAGAGAGATGCGACGACCTTGAAATGTGACTGGCTCTCGCGTTTGTTGCGCCGCGAGTTTATTCGCGGCCTGTTGCTTCTGTTGTACGATGAGGCGTGCGGCCAATTCTGCGCGCACTTCCGCCGAAGGATGCAGGTAGAGCCGCCCGGCATCTGCATCAAGCGCCAACTCATCACCCGGACGAATCGTCTGTAACGCCCCCTCGCTCAAACCTGCCAGAGACGGGATACCGAGTGCGCGGGCGAGAATCGCGGCATGCGCCGTTGGGCCTCCCTGCGTTGTGCAAATTCCCAACACGGTTGCGGGCCGCAATTGCGCGGTATCCGATGGCGTCAAATTATGGGCAATTAAAATAACAGGCGTATTTAATGTGCTCAGATCCAGTACCTGAACGTCCTGACTTCGCAAAGAACGAAGCGCCCGGCCTACAACATCACGCACATCGACGGCGCGGCCAGCGAAAAGTTCATCGCCAAGTTGCTCTAACGTTCGCGCCTGCTGCTCACCCACACGAGCCAGCGCGGTTGCCGCATCTACCTGGCGTTGCGCGATCATCTCCAATGCGGCATCTCGCAACGCTGGATCAACAATCATCAACGCCTGTGCCTCAAAAATGGCGGCCTCCTTCTGACCTGCATCTATCCCTACCTGTTTCGCCAATGTAGCAAGCTCATGGGCCGTCGCCTGCAACACACTACGCAATAATCCCTGCTCGGATGCAACATTTTGTGCAGAGATCGTGCGGGTTTCCAGTGTATTCAGATCAATAGTGCCAGAGGTATAGAGCAAAGCTGGCCCAATGGCTACTCCCTTCGAGGTTGCAATGCCTTGCCATGAGCCATCTCTTATTTCTGCGGCGGGTTTCGCTGTAGCTCGCACCGTCTCAGATGGAGAAGACGTTACGGGGGTTGGATCTTCATAAAAGTTTGCCTCCACAAGCTCACGGAGCGCCTGCAAGGCTGCATCGGCATCCATCCCACTGGCACGCACGGTAATCGTAGCCCCCCGACGCGCTCCAAGCGAAAGTATACCCATAATGCTCCCGGCATCCACCTGCTTGTCAGACATCCCTACCTGTATATGCGCATGGAAACGTGCCGCCGTCTGGACAAAAAGCGCCGCCGGACGAGCATGTAACCCCGCCGGATTCGTTAAGGTTAGTTGTATCTCTTTTGTAGCTTCCGTTGCCTCTAAAGATCCCACCTCCGGAACTTCAATGGCAGGAGGCCCATCCTCTTCAGGCTGATCTAACGGTTTAAGCAAGCGCAATTGTTCGACATGCGCCGTTTTTTCTGCTGCACGTTTGACTTCAATCAATGTGTGACCAAGAGAGGCTTCAAGCGCCGCAGCGATAGCTCCCTCCACCAGTGGCGCATAGCTCAACACAACACGCACACGTTGAGCATCATCCAGCATCTCCAGCGCCATTTCGGCAGATAAAATTGCGCTCCCCAGATCAAGCAGCACCAGTACGCCATCGGCATTATCTAATGCTTCAATGGCCGCTTGAATGATATCGGCGGAGGTGCCAAGCACGTTATCACCCGCTCCACCGGCAGCCGCAAGAGGGGTCTGCCCCTGCACCATCTGCCCAACGAGTTCCACCACCCCTTCGGCGAGGCGTGCGCTATGTGAAACGATGACCAATCCTACCGTCATGATCAATCTCCCCTACGCACAAACTTCGGCAAGGCTACGTAGAATAAACCAGCTCGACGTTGCACCTGGATCCTGGTGACCAATACTTCGCTCGCCCAGATAGCTCGCACGTCCTTTGGTAGCAAGCAATGGAATTGTCGCTTTCATCCCTTCTTCAGCGGCAGAACTGGCATGGGCGGTGATCTCTGCCAGGGAAAGACCTTCGTTAAGAGCCTGTTTCGCCGCTTCGAGCGCCGGTTGGAGCGCATCGATCATTGTTTTTTCGCCTGCATGCGCCTTGCCACGCGCGATGATGCCATTGAGAAATGCTTCAATCATTGCTACAACATCGGCAGAACTCAGTTCTTGCTTATTGATAGCTACCGCACTGGCACGTAGAAAAGCGGTCCCATAGAGCGGTCCACTAGCCCCTCCGACGGTCGATACCAATGTTGTGCCCACCGTCTTCAGTTGAGTTGCGATATCGGCAGCTGCAATGATCGGAAATTTGGCACGTACAGCCTGAAAGCCACGATCCATATTAGAGCCATGATCCGCATCCCCAATCGCAGAATCGAGCTGTGTTAAATAGGAAGCATTCTCGTGCAGTACGTCTGCAACACGCTCCAACCAGTGCAAAATATCTTCGTTGGTCATTCCCTTCTCCCTCTTTTCACAAGATGAATTTTCGGTGTAGCGACCCAATTTATTGCGTCCATCAATTTATTGGCGTGCCCGTCGCCGAGAATAAGATCAATATATTGATAGCCACAATGATGCAATTGAAATTTTGATGTGGATATATCGATACGATGGACCGCAGTACCCAGGGTAGGGAAGCCATTTATTATTCCGTGGCACACGACTGGCACCCCACGGAATAATAAATGGCTTCCCTACCCTGGTTGATGTTTGGTCAATGATTTAGGTATCCAGATTACGTTTTTCAATTGCATTATTGGGTCGCTCCATCGATAAAATCCCCTCAATGGCCTTACATGCCCCAGCGCAAACCCGCGGTATGTACCGGCGCATCCCAATATTTGATCATTTCGTCATCGAGACGCACCAACGTAATCGAACAACCAGCCATCTCCAGAGATGTAATATAGTTTCCAACCAGGGAGCGGGCAATGGTGATATTTTTGCCGCCAAGGATACGGTTGAGCGCATCAAATACAATATATAACTCTATTAACGGTGTGCCACCCATACCATTGACCATTGCCAGTACCTGTTCGCCAGCCTTCAACTCCAGATCTTCGACGACGGGCGTGGTGAGCATCTCGGTGATTTCAGCGGCGGATGCCAGCTTGACGCGGCGACGGCCCGGCTCTCCATGAATGCCAATACCAATCTCCATCTCATCTTCACCCAACTCAAAGGTTGGTTTCCCGGCGGCAGGCACGGTGCAGGATGTCAGGGCCATTCCCATGCTGCGCCCCTGATTGTTGACTTTCTGCGCTAATGCAGCGACGGCGCTGAGTGGTGCTTTCGTCTCGGCCAGACCACCAACGATCTTCTCGAGCAACACAGTCACTCCTACCCCACGACGGCCAGCGGTATAAAGACTATTCTGCACCGCGACATCATCATTTGTGACGACACTGGCAACCTCGATCCCATCGGCGGCGGCCAGTTCGGCGGCCATCTCGAAGTTGAGTACATCACCGGTATAATTTTTGATGATATGCAGAACCCCTGACCCACCATCGACGGCACGCGTCGCCGCTAACATCTGATCGGGCACGGGCGAGGTGAAGACGGCTCCCGCACAAGCTGCATCGAGCATGCCCAGGCCCACAAATCCTCCATGCATCGGCTCATGACCACTGCCACCACCGGAGATTATGCCTGCTTTCCCGCGTACAGGTGCATCTCGACGTACCACGATTTGCTGCTCAATATCAACCCGGATCAGGTCGGAATGAGCGGCCAACATTCCTGCAAGTCCTTCTTTGACGACATCTTCTGGACGGTTGATTAACTTCTTCATCGTAGTTCCCTTTCTGCCATCCGTTTAGAAACACAAACGCATAATACTAAAAGCTTCCCCTGCCGTAGGAGCGTGTGCTGGCCACCGCCGGTGGACCAAACA
>JACDAE010000367.1 GCA_013695595.1 Ktedonobacteraceae bacterium
GTCTACGAGGCCATCGGTCTCTGGGTTTATTCGCATAACTATCGCTATGTTGGTTCATGCCGTGAAGTGTACCTCCACGGCGATAAGCAGTTGCGGGGGCAGGAAGGACGTCAAGGATGGCAGGCTGAAGGACCAACGGACTTCAGAACGCTTGACCAATTGAACCTCATTCAAAAGCGAAAAAGACTTATTTTGACCTTCACTGCTGATCCAGAAAGAACCACCTATGAGCAGGTGACGATTCGCCTTAAACGCCTTGTACCTTGAGTGAGCAAATTAGAAATGAGGAGGCTACATATGTTTCTTACCACTGAACCAAGTCTTGCTGGAAAGAACTACAATGCGTTGCGGGTAATTTATGCAACAGTAACCTTAGATACAGGAAACAACTTGAAGTCATACCCTAGCAAATGGGACACCGCCATTGAAAATGCACTGAGCAAACTTCATTCTAATGCAACAAATTTAGGCGCGGATGGGGTGATCGGTGTACATGTCAGCACATCAGAAAACAGTGGATGGATCTCTGCCACTGTAATGGGGACCGCTATCAAATTCTTTTGAGATAGGGCACGTAATTTCTCTCTTTTCAACAGCAGTTCATGAAAATGCATTAGAGAATTATCCAAAAAAGCATATCTTGCCATCCTCGGCCATTTTATGCTTTGTGTCACAAAAATAAAAAAGCAGAAGTCGAGCAGGGGGGTAAAGGGCATGGATAGGATTAGTGACTCAGCCGGGTCACAGCGAGATTGCAAGCTCGACTTCTATTATCAGTGTACAGAACCCTCCAACAAGCAGCAGGCATAACGAAAAGCCTTTTGTGCTTTATTGAAGGGTTCTGCAACTAGAATGCCCTACTTCTCCGCCTCTGGCGTGGCATGAAAATCAGCCCCAGCACCAGTCCAGCAACCAGGCCCCCGATATGGTCCAGGATACCGATGCCAGGTGTGGAAAAGCCCCAGATCAGGTTCAATCCTAACCAGAAGATCCACTGCCCAATCGCGCCATTTCCGTAAGCACCCAGCGCACGCCGGTTGACAATGAAGAAGATACCTATAGCACCGAAGATCCCGAAAATGGCACCAGAAGCCCCAGCAGCTAATGCGTCTGGCTGTAGAAAGAAGGTGACGATACCACCGATGATACCTGAAAGCAAGTAGATGGCGAGGTAGCGCCATTTTCCATACATTACTTCGACGGCTCGTCCAACCAGAAACAGAGAGAGCATGTTCAGGCCGATATGGAAGATGCTAAAGTGCAGGAACATGGCGGTGAAGATACGCCAGTACTCACCTGTTGATGTAATAAGTCCTGTATTTTGTGCTCCAGCCTGGATAAGTGTATCCGTTGGAATACTTGTAATACTGCCACCCATAATCGCCAGGATCAGGTAGACAATCACGTTAATGGCGACGAGCAGCGTCGTGATAAGGTTCGGATATTGGCTTAACGCAAAACGTGTACGGACCATCTGCCGCTGCATGGGGTTGGGGCGCGACCAGGTTGGAACCTGCTCCTGTTTCGCCGCTGGCCGACTGGCCTCTTCTTTGACGGGTTCCACCTGAGGAGGTGTAGCAGGGGTGCTGTTCCCTTTGTAGCCGCCATAGACAGGTTTTGTATCAAGTGCAGGGAAAACGCCCTCGAAGCGACCGCCGTACGAGAGACGGGCAGCTCGCGCTCGTGCCAGGTTCGCATCATAGTCCTGTCCCTGGGCGCGTAGCAGGTAAGAGCGTAGGGCATGCGCGTAGGCCACTCCAGGATCTTCGCTGATGACGGCATCAATGTTTTGTAATGCGCGATCGTAGCGGCGATCAAGGAGATCGAGCAACGCCTGGGCGGTCCATCCTTCTTTCCCACCAGCAGGTTGTAGCTCCTGGACGCGTTTGCAGGCCATCTGCACAACATCGTAGCTACCCAGGGCAAGATTCGCTTCGGCGAGGCCCAGGTGAACCAGCGGATTATCTGGCTCCATTTGTGCCCCGTGTGCATAGGCAATCGCAGCCTCTCGTCCCTGGCCTTGCGCTAAGGCTTGTTTACCCTGTTCCAGGTATGTTTGTATGTCTGTCTGTGCTTCCACAAGAAAATCCTCCAGTTGTGCGCAGGTGCTCCCACGCTTATGGCTGCATAACATATAAAGCAATAATAGCAAGTACCAGTGTACCCGAGACTGTCAAGAGTGCCAGGGGCCAGCGCCTTCTAAGAGCATGCTTATCAACTAATACGTTGTGAGATGACAGGCGGTACAGCGGCGTAAATCCCCAACCAAGCAAACAACCGCTGATCAGGCCACCGATGTGTGCATAATTATCAACGTTTGATACAAAGAATCCGATACTCAGATTCAATGCGACAATAATCAGAAGCCAGAGAAGCGCCGGAACACCCCCATATGGGAAGGCTCTACGGTGGACCAGCACAAAGATACTGTATGCGCCGACCAGTCCAAAGATCGCGCCCGATGCACCCACACTGATCTCCTGAGGAGCGAAATAAAAGCTGGCAATAATACTGATGATACCAGTGAGCAGATAGATCAACAGGAAACGCAGATGCCCATACAGGCGCTCCAGAAATATGCCCAGGACCACCAGGTTAAACATGTTGAGTCCAATATGTAATGCGTTGGCGTGCAGGAATATCGGTGTAATAAAGCGCCAATACTGGCCCTGAAGCATCAGACTATTGTCTTTTGCTCCATAAGCAATCAATGTTGTTGTTAATGCGTCATTATCGTGTACATCGATGGCATTGCTCGCAATATTCATAAGAATACTACGTATATCATGAGCACCTACCATTTGAGCCATCACGGTCGCCGTAATACACCAGAGGAGAATGGTGCCTCCCGTAATGAACCACGTTGCCCATGAGATGCGTGCCAGCCCCTTACGTGCTTGATAGGCATTGAGCGCCGTCTGATAGCTTGTGCGTATACGTAATCTCTGTGCTACCACTTCATTGGTTTGAAGGGTATCTTTCACGCGTACCTCAGTGGCGTGTTCGCGCTCTTGTTCTGCTAAGGCAAGTTGACGACGCACGCAAAAAATCTTTCCTTCTCTATATTACGTTACAGAGCGTGTTGAGTTACAACATAGAGGTTAGCTTTAGCACGTCTGGCTGCTGACAAAGCCTGCATCTATCCTTATTCGTGATTATGGTATGGGTATGGCTATCTATGGTTTGCAGTCGAAATAGCAAGTGGGCTTGTGAAGCGCATCCCCAATGGTGTAGGGGCGCGGTTTACAAGCCCGTTGTACTCGGCCTATCATGCCTTATGCCACGCTGTGGCGTGGTTTTCGCCATGCACGATAGGTCACAAGATGCCACAGGACGACCATAACGATAGACCCGATCAGCGCTTTAAAGAGTGGCACACCATAAAGGATGATATCATGAGGAATAGTAAACTGGAGCACGCTGGTCATAAGCCAGATACCTGCCAGCGCGGCAAGGAACGCCCCCAATACCCCTAAAGGCGCACGCCACCCCACAAGAGCCTCGGCAACGATACCGATCACGGCAGCAATTACCCAGTAGATAAGTTGAGTCAGCGTTAACGTAAAGTGCCAGTTAAAAGCATTCCCTGATATCACAATTGTATCAGATAGTAGCGTGTGAAAAGTCATCATAAATTATTCTCCTTCAAAAAATTTTCATTGGATGGGTATGCTATTTAAGTAGACTGATCTATTTGTTACCACAATACCTGGATTATGCTAAAATAACAAGTCAGCAATAAAAAGTCTCAGCGTTCTTTCACTCAATGCTCAGCTTTCTAAGTATTGCCTTCTGCTAGCATTGCATGAAGGTAGTACATATCTGTAGTCGTTGCACGAGGCTGGTACGTATTAGAGTATAGAAGATTTTTAAGCACCCTCTCGAAAGAAAGTGCTCTTACAAGTGTTACCACTCGTGCGTTATAATGAGACCAAATTTATATTGGGAGGCACAATATGCAAAGTGCAAAACGCTACCTGATTATCATAGGTATAGTTCTGGCGGTTGTTGTCATTGGTGGCCTGATCATATCCGCTATCTTTCACGTACTCCTCGCTGTACTCTATGTGTTTTTGATTATTCTCGCAACTTTACTGATTGCTGTGATGTTGTTCCAGATCTACTCTATTCTCATGCTGGTTCGTACCATCACGACGGTGCGCAATGAGATAAAACCTTTGCTCGTCTCTGTACAGGAGACGGTCGGTATCGTCAAGGATACTGTACAGACGGCAGGGCATACCGCTGCGACGATTGGCTCGGCTGCTAAGTTGACGAGCGATATAGCGGTTGCGCCGAGCGTACGTGCGGTGGCTGCTGTGGTTGCTGGCCAGCAGATGATCCGTGTGTTCTTTGGGAAAGGCCACGTCGCGCATCGTGTAGAACAGCGTCGCAAGGAGCAAATGGAAGCGCTCGCGAGAGGAGAATAGCTATGCCTGTATTACTTGATGTAGATCCTGTTCTGGCTGGTTTTGGGCAGACTGCCGCGATCATCATTTGTTTGCTCCTGCTCGTCTTTATCATTATTACGGTTGCTCTTGCTCTGGTAATGGTTTTCGCAACATCCTGGATACATGAGAAGGCTGAACTGGTGAAGATGTTGCGCCCGACCGTTGACAGCGTGAATGAGACATCCGAAGCAGCGATACAGGGAAACGCACCTGATGAGGATAAAAATGCTATTATCCGCACAATCGCAAAGGTTCCGGCTGGTATGCATACGGCTGATAAAAAGGTCGTCGAGGTAACGGATAAAGTTGCGCATGGAGTTATCGAGTTTCGTGCGCGGACCATCCAGGTACAGACGGTCGTCAAGTCCTTTTTGTCTCCGAAGAAAGATGTGTTACCGGAGAAGTCAGGGCTAACAGAAGAAGGCCTAGAATTTAATAGTCCTGGTTATCAGAAATTGATGAAAGAGAAGGTTTTGCCAACTGCTACAGCCTCTGAAATAGGAATTGGACAGTCGGTACAAGCCTCACAACTGAGAGATGCCCCTGTTCGTTGAGTACTTTCGGCAGTTTACACGCTTCCAACGTAATGCACGTCTCTATCTGATCTGCAACGTGTTGAGTGGCGTCACTACTGGTATTATCCTGGTTTTGTATAACCTTTACCTGGGTGCGCTGGGCTATGGTACGGATTTCATTGGTCTGGCGCTCTTTGCTGTCGCCTTGGGTGCCGGGCTGATGATCTTTCCCGCAGGCCTCTGTGTGGATCGTCTGAGCGGCAGGTTCATTCTCATCTGGGCCAGTGTCTTCATTGGGATCGCTGGTATTGGACAATTTCTGTTGCGCCAACCCGTTCCTCTGCTCATCAGCGATTTTCTAGCGGGAGCTGTGGGAGCTTTTCTGCTCGTTTTGAATGCTCCCTTTCTAACGCGTTATAGCACCTCCAACGAACGTTCCCTTTTATTTAGCTTCAACATCGTGGTTGCCCTGGCTACTACCGTACTTGGTGAGCTACTGGGCGGCTTCTTGCCCGGCTGGTTCCAGAACAATTCCTGGCTTATGGCACCCTTACCCACCTGGCTTGTACCCTTTCTGGCTCAGCAGGCGGAACCACGTGCTTACCAGTTTGCTTTAATGCTGGCTGGCATCATCGCGGTACCGAGCTTCATTCCTGTATTTATGATGAGCAATGAACGCCCCAATCGTGCTATTACAACTACTGAACAGCGTGGAGAGCGTACCTCTATACGTATTATGGTTACAAACTGGTGGCAGCAAGTAGATATGCGAGCCTTGTTTTTCAGTCCAGTATCTGCTCTCTTGCTGGTGGTCGTGTTGATTAGCCTGGGCAGGGGCTTTTTCTTGCCTTATTTTAATCTCTATTTCGTCAAACACCTGGGAGCATCACCCGCTCTTTTTGGCGTCATCGACGGTACCGCCAATGCCCTGACCGCACTTCTCACGCTCGGTGCTCCCTGGTTGGCGGCTCGTATTGGGAAGATCAATACAATTGCACTCACACGCCTGATCGGCATCCCCATATTGTTGGCGATCGGCTTGACGGGTGTGTTGCCCATTGCCGTCATCCTTTATCCTTTGCGGCAAGGGATCACGGACATGTCGGGTGGTATTTTTCAGGTCTTCTTTATGGAGGAAGTGCCTTCCAAACGTCGTGGCCTTGCCAACAGTGGCTTCCAGGCGGCGGATCAGGTAGGTGCAGCCCTTACAACACCGCTAGGTGGCCTTATCATTGCTCGGATGGGATATTCACCCGTATTTGTGATTGGGGTTGTAGTGTACGTTGTAGCGTTTGCTGTGCTGTGGTTCAGATTCAGATATTTTGAGAAAATGCAAGCAGGGAATGGAGAGCGTCAGCAGCCTGAGATTCTGCAGGGCAAAGTACGTTGAGCGGATAGGTTTTCCTTTTTTTATATCATTGACAATCTTCTCTTCTATGTGCTAAATTACTAGTAAGCTAAATTGCTAGCATTCTTGCATAGATCTAAGGAGATTGAGAGATGAAAGAAGAGAAACAACAATTTAATGTGTATCTGACCCCTGGCATCATCAAGCAGATAAAGCATCGCTCCATTGATGAGCAGCTTTCTCTCTCGGACCTCGTCGAGAAAGTGTTTGGTGCCTGGTTATCACAAGATCGTTCAGAAGCGCAGCCACAAGCACAAGAGGACGCGGCAATAAGCTTACAGCCAATGCTACATGTTGACGATATGGGGAAGGCATTGGATTTTTATAGCAAACTTGGGGCAACGGTCCTGAACGGAAGTCGTGATGGAGACTGGGCTTTACTTCGCTTTGGCACTGCCGAGCTTGGCCTGCTGGCTCATCCGGCTAATCCAGAGCAAAATGAAGGCAAAGTTGAACTTAATTTTGAGTATCCGGCCTCACTAGAGGAATTGGAGGAGAAGTTAAGTAACGCTGGTGTGACTATCATACGTTCGGCGGGTGATGAAGGGTTTGGGTATCAACTCCAATTAGAGGGCCCTGATGGCATGCTCGTAAAAATTAATCAGATCGACCCTGAGCTTTACCGTTAAAATAAAGACCCTGCCCGTTTCTTTATTTCAAACGAGCAGGGTCTTTATTGTGTATAAGCTATGGAGATGTTACTGGACTTTTACTTCAGGCTTCTTTACCTCTTCGATAGGCTCAAAAGAGGTGGGTTTCTCGTAGATTTCCCCTTCTGTTACATGTTCATAAGAGGTAGGTTTTTCGTAGACTTCGCTCTCCACGACTGGCTCAGCCGCAGTATAATTAGCAACAGGAGCCTCTTCAACTGTTTCATAAGCGGCAGGTTTCTCTGCTTTAGGCTCGGTCAACTCGGCCATACCCTTTTTGAATTCTTTGATGCTCTTACCAACAGACGCACCCATTTCTGGCAGCTTCTTTGGTCCAAAGATCAGGAGAGCGATCACGAGAATGATGATAAGGTCAGGTCCATGAAATCCAAATGGCATGGTAGGTATCCTTTCTAAGGTCCGCTTCGTGGAGACTCTTCAGTTAAGAGTCTCCAGAGTTTATATTATGCAACGTCTGATTGAGTTTCATCTTTTATCGAGAAGCGGATAAATATGATGGTTAACTCATACAATACTGACATACATACGCCCAGGATGATAGGACTATACAAGTCTGCACCCGGCGTAAGGAACGTTGCTGCAATCCACATACCGACGTGAGCGACAGCACGTTTCTTCTTCAGCATATCGAGGTTGACAATGCCAACCTTCGCCATGAAGGTGATGACCAGCGGCAACTCGAACACCAGGCCAAAGGCCAGTATGAAAAGTGATACAAAAGTAAGGTAGCTATTTGCTGTGACCAGTGGTGTGAAGTCGCTGGCTGCGAAGTTAATTAGCCACTCGACGGGAAAGCGGATAACGACGTAGGCGACAGAGATTCCGGCCATGAACAGGACGATGCCGATAAAGATGAACGGCACTGCGTATTTCTTCTCACGCTCGTACAGCCCCGGCGCAATAAAAGCCCACGTCTGATAGAGAAGCACTGGTAGCGATGCAATCACCCCCGCGACAACTGAGATGAGCAGGAAAGATGTAAACCCTCCTGTAATGTCATCCGTGATGAGACCATGCCCCCCAGGCAAGCTATTAATGTGTGCTGGCAGTGGCGCTTCCAGAAAATGCAGGATGTACTCCCTGAAGATAAACGCGATCACGCTAAATGCCAGGACAGCAATCAAGCATTTGAGAATGCGCCAGCGTAGTTCTTCCAGGTGCTCCACCAGTGACATCGCATCTGGATCGTTCTCGTCATCTGTACTAAATCCATCGAATGTCAACAGGGGGTCCTGCTGCTGCTGATCTATATTACCTGTTGCCATTATTTACCCCCTATCCAGGTAGTATGAGTGGTCAACATTACTCGGCTTGCGTTTCTACAATAGTGGTCTTCGTCGCGTTACGTTTGCTGGCAATTTCGCGCTCGATAACGTCCAGTTTTGTGGCAGGTGCACTCGGCTCATCGGGTTCATTTATTTCTTTCATGCCTTTCTGGAATGCTTTGATGCTTTTACCGATAGAAGCGCCCATTTCAGGCAATTTCTTTGGTCCAAAGATCAAAAGTGCAATAGCAAGGACAATGATCAGTTCGAATGGGTGAAATCCAATAGGCATGGTATGTATCCTTTCAAGATGTACATGTGTTCTGTGAAGTACTACGTAAATATAGTGAAAACGGATGTCTTTTTGACATCACATCCGGAAACTCGATCAGGAAAATGCTGAGCGCATCTGGGGAGTCTCTTCTCCCGCAAAGCTCGCCTCAAGCATATGCAGACTCTCCAGGCCGGCGCTTAGCAGACCTACGCCTGCCGAACCTATAGCGACCCAGCGTACAACTTGCCGACGACTCACGCGTTGCGTACGCATTCTTGTGGCTACCCGTTCCTGCCGTTGTAGTGCCGCAGCTTCCTGATGCACCGAGGCGGCCAATTGCTGCTCCAGGTCCGGAGGCGTAGGAGCTGCGCTGCCATAGTGACGTAGCATCAGAGTCTCGATAGAGTCGTTATACATAGTTGCTCCAGGATGTTGAAGGATGGGTCGTCAGGTTGAAACGCTGTGCTTTATTGTTCAGCGTCTGCGACCGCTCCTGCGTGTTTTTGTGAGATAGGACGTTAGTGGAGGGATCAAAAACCTCTTCACCGCTCTCCTGTGCATAAACCTGCTGAAATTGTTTGCGTGCCCGTGCCAGGCGTTGCCGTACCGCCGCTTCTTTTATGTCCAACAACTTCGCGATCTCACTGATCGAGAGGTCAGCCACAATTGAGAGAAGCAGACAAACGCGAAATGGTTCTGCCAGTTTTGCCATTGTTTGTCGTACGGCATCCTGTTCGGCAACCAGTTCGGCGGGATCGCTGCTCTCTACCGTGCCATAGCCGACTGGCTGGACTGGTGCGGCCTGAGCGCTCAGCGTATCATTCTCGGTCTCTACTTGCTTTCCTTCCTGCATATGCGAGAAAGGGATGAAGCGGAAAATGGCGCGTCGTCGACGCTGCATGCGTACCGTATTCAGGGCGATGCTGAGCAACCATGCTTTCGCGTGAAACTGCTCACCGCTCGTTTTCCGGGCGGCATCAATCGACCGCAGAGCCTGGTGAAAGGTGTCCTGCGTCAGGTCCTGGCTCTCTTCCCAATCGCCTGTCAGGCCATAGATAGTATGGAAGACCAGTTTGCCATATTCTCGACTAAGAGCTTCTACCGCCTGGGCAGCAGGGATCATATCCACAAAAACTTTCTTCGCATTTGTAGGACTCATTGCCCTACACTAATGGAGATGCATGAACCTGGGGGTTTGTGACAGCAAATTCAAGGAAAATTTCCCAATTTTAAAAATTGCTTTGTTGTCAGTTTTCCAACTACTTTGTTACACGGTCTTTGTCTGGTTGAATGTCTATATCGTCCTATTATACCATGCGTTGTGACCGCTAGTTGATTTAGCGTGCTCAGGTGTGAATATCAGCGCATAAAAAAGAGGTAAAATGAGCCACTTCCACCGCCAAGCGATTATGTTGCTGCGTAAGAAAACCGAGCCGGATTGTAAAATAAGCAAAAAAGTTGGGCGACCGCAAGGCCGCCCAACTTTTTTGCCCCTGATGATTCGGGGTCATTCCCATTAGATATCTTTTGGGAGGGTATAGGGTGCCCCTGATAGTATCGGAGGCGGTATAGAGATACGAGAAGACCCTGCGCCTTTTCGAATTAGCGCAAGTGCTCTTCTATATAGTCGTCAGCTTCCTGAACAGTGGTGATCTTCTCGGCGTCTTCATCTGAGATCTGCAACTTGAACTCTTCTTCAAGAGACATGATAAGTTCAACCAGATCGAGTGAGTCGGCGTTGAGATCTTCAACGAATGAAGCACTGGGAACGACTTCGTTTTCATCGACCCCCAGTTGATCGACGATAATTTTCTTTAGCCGTTCTTGAGTAGTGGCCATTATTTTACCTCGCTTTCCGCTTTAGGGATGGGCTGTTGTGCCCGATTAAATATAGTACCCAGGACGCCATTGATAAAGCGGCTGGAGGTATCACTGCCAAACGTCTTAGCAAGTTCAACCGCTTCGTTAATAGCAGCCTTGGCTGGTACAGTATTATTAAACAGAATCTCGTAGATTGCAAGCCTTAGAATATTTTTGTCTATACGGGCCATTTGTTGCAATGGCCATTCGCGAGCTGCACTCTGAATGTGAGCGTCGATCTCTGCCAGGTGGTCACAAACCCCCAGGACCAGTTCGCTAGCGTATTCACCCACCTTGGGGTGCAGATGACGCTCCTCGGTGTGACGCTGCAAGACCTCTGTCGGATTATGACTGGCAGTATCGTATTCATAGAGTGTTTGCAGTGCGATCATTCGCGCCTGTCTGCGTATCCCTGGCATAATGTCCTCGACTGTGTAAATTGGTTGCGCGGCTACTAATACCGCTCAGACCACGTCCTGAATATAGACGTTTACTTCACGTACTTGCATACCAACCATATCTTCAATGGCGGATGCAATTTCTTCCTGGACGGCGGTCCCTACTTCGACGATGTTGGTGCCGACGTTCACAACGATGTATAGATCGGCTGAGACGGTATTCTCCCGGATTGTCAATGCTACGCCACGCCTGGGTATCTCCCTGCCACGCAGGCGTGCCCATTGATCCTGCCCCTGCGCTATACGCACGACGCCGGGAATCTGCAATGCGCTGTTTATCACGATAGTCGAAAGTACCTGTCGGGCAACACGCACGACACCCATCGGTTGCGCTTCTATCGCCATAGAACAAAACCTCCTCTATAATGATAAACGTTAAACAGGTCCCAATAGATGTAACACGTGAGCCTGGGTGCGATAGATCTGGCTGTTACCTGAGATATCACGTGCAACGTCTGCTTCGTTTACCAGAACGCCTGGGTTTCTGAGACGTTGTTTCTTATTATACTCCACTCAGCAGTCCCATTTCATGAATATCGCTCACCGCTTTTTCAACTTCTACTGCCGTACCTATATTGATAATCTTTGCTCCTTTTACAATACGTTTGATCATGCTTGCTAATGCCTGACCTGGACCGATTTCAATAAAGGTTGTGATACCAGCGTCCTGTAAGTATTCTATGCTGCGCGTCCACTGTACCGATGTAGCAAGTTGTTGCGCGAGTTCTTCTCGTAACTCCTCAGCAGTCGCAAGTGGCTTCGCTGTGATATTGCTGATGATAGGAAGCGTGGGAGGCTGTAGAGGGGTTGTTGCCAGTGCACGGACCATACCATCAGCTGCCGGATACATGACAGGCGAGTGGAAGGCTCCACTGACCGCGAGTGGTATAATCTTTTTTGCTCCACGCGTTTTTGCCAGCGCCATTGCCTGTTCCAATGCCTTTTGCTCACCTGAGATGACAAGCTGGCCGGGCGCGTTATAGTTGGCAACGATGACCCGTCCCTGACCCGGATGAGATCTCTCATTCACCTGTGTTGTCAGTTGTTGGGTAACTTCCTGGCAGATCTCCTGCAACGGCTGTTCATTCATAGCGATAATGGCAGCCATACCGCCGGGGCAAGCACCCTCTTCAATATCCATCAAGCGTCCGCGTTCCCGTACCAGGAGTGCAGTATTTTTCAGATCCAGTGCACCTGCGAGTACCAGAGAGGCAAACTCACCAACGCTATGACCGGCTGTGAAGTCGGGAGAAAGTGGCGATGACCAGGAGGAATCTGAAGGAGAAAGGGCTTCCTGGAATGCAGCGAGGTAGGCAAGACTGACCGTAACAATAGCGGGTTGGGCATTAATTGTTTTTCGTAACGTCTCTTCTGGACCCTGGAAACAAAGGGTACTTAGTGGAAAGCCAAGCGCTTCATCAACGGCCTCAAAAACGCGCTTCGCGGCTGCTGATGTCGCGAAAATATCAGCGCCCATGCCAACCGTCTGGCTACCTTGCCCAGGAAAAAGAAAGGCGACTCGTGTCGTCATTTTATACTCTCTTGAGAAATTATGAAAGAGGCGGGGTGTGTTGTATCATCAGAAAGAGTCCCGATGCATCTACAAAGCTGTATAGTACGTTTTACGCGTAATACTTTGATTGTACAACAACACGTCCGCCCGTTCAAGCTCACTACTTTGCCCTGGGAAGGAATACCTGACGACCGCGATACATTCCGCAGTTAGGGCAGGCATGATGCGAGAGCCGAGGCTTTTTGCAATTTGGGCAGGCCACCAATTGTGGTAAATCCAGATGATGGTGGGCGCGTCGCTCACCCTGACGGGCATGCGAGGTACGCTGTTTGGGTAATGCTCCCATGATGTGTGTTCTCCTCTTCCACCAGTATCGTACCCTGACAACGTATCAGGTCTACCTACTCGTGTTAATTGTTTGTTTCTTGTTTCTGTAATAATGTTTGTAATACACTCAGGCGAGAATCGACCTCAGGCTGACAATTGCAGGGGCCTTCATTGAGATCTTTCCCACATTGTGAGCAAAGACCTGCACAGTCCTCTTTGCAGAGTGTCACCATTGGTATTTCCAGTAAGACATGCTGCCTCACCGTTTCGGTAATATCGACCTGATGATGATCGTCGATAGGGAATGCATCTTCCCCATCATCTGGTGGAAGTTGCGGTGCCCCGGTAATGACATCCATCGTCGGATAAAAACGTTCTTCAAATGGAACATGCATCTGTAGCTCAAATTGTTTCAAGCAACGCGTACATTCCCGCTCAAGTGCCAGATCCACCCAGCCATCGGCCAGCAAACCTTGATTGATACGCCTTAAGCGTACATGACCAGTGACTGGGCCGGTAACTTGAAGCTCTGCGTCGAGTTGAACGTTTTCTTCATCTATATCATACTCTAATGAGGTTCCTACGGGAGACTTCATTAGTTGCGCCACGTTATAAAGCATGGATAAAACCCTTTCCTACGCTGAGAATAGAATACCCCTCTTAAAATAAACAATGGCGCAAGATCTACTATTCCTCATTCTTTGCTGGTGCCTGCTCATTATAGACAAGGGGAAAGAGGGTGTCAAGCCCTGATCTTTAATTGACAGGGCTATTTAATTCTCGCTTTCCTCGCGCCTACGGCGCTCGCTTTGTTGATATCGTGCGTGTTTTGCGGGCGCTACCCGCAAAACACGCACGATATCAACCCTTTTCGGCTCGCTTGCGAGCCATATCCGGAAGGAAAGCGAGAATTAAATAGCCCTGTTTAATTGATGACCTATCTGCTTTTTACATCAATGGCGCGCTTCTATCTTTTGAAATCATGGAAAGGTTGGTCCACCCATAGTGTCTACGGCCAGGGAAGCTCGACGAGGCAAAGGCTGCATTGGACGTTTCTCCTCGGCTTCTGGCTCTTCATAATCAGCATTTTCCCTCCCATTCTCGTCCACATCATGGCTACCTGCCTGCTGTTGCTCCATGCTTTCAAGGCCACGCTCGATGCTGAGAATGGTACGACTGACGTCTGTTTCTACTCCGGTGAGATGCTCTCTCAGATTACGCAAGGTTTCCATAACATAGGCGTCGGCATCACCTTTAAGGTGTTCTCCTTGCTCTTCTGCCTGCTGTATGAGCGTATTTGCCTGCTCCTCTGCCTGCCATAGCAATTTTTTAGAGCGCTCTTCCGCTGAATGTAAGAGTCCCTCTCGATTGATTGCTCTTTCGCTTTCTTCATTTGCTCGTGCCAGGAGATTGCTGGCTTCCGCCTGAGCCTGAGCGATGATACGTTCTTTCTCTTGAATGATGCGCCTGGCTTGTTTTACTTCATCAGGGATCGAGGTACGCATCTGTTCGATAATAGGAAGAATGTCTGTTTCTTTCAGGATGATCTGGTTCACCAGGGGCATACGACGGCTGCTGGCAATGAGATTCTCCAGGCGATCAACGAGATATAAGATATCCATGTTGTCTCCTCTTTCCTCCTTCTTCGCCTCTGGCCGGGTATCGTTAACACTGCCCTATACTAGCACGAAGTCAAGGATGAATGGGACGTGCTACCACTATAAACCAGCTTTGTTTTGTAATGCTCGCATCACTACCTCAGGAAGCATATCGTGTACGTTGCCGCCAAGGCGCGCCACTTCCTTGAGAAGAGAGGAACTGACAAAAAGATTTTCTAGATTTGTCAGCAAGCATACGGTCTCAATCTCTGGTGCGAGTTTGCGATTCATCAAGCCTTGCTGAAACTCTGCTTCAAAATCGTTGGGAGCGCGCAACCCCTTAATGATCGCCTGCCCACCGATGGACCGCACATATTCTACCACGAGGGTGGTAAATTTCTCAACACGTACATTCTCTAATCCCTCGGAGGCGATAACCTCTTGCCAGAGCGTTACCCGTTCTTCAACCGAAAAAAGCACGTTTTTAGCTGGGAAAGCGTAGACGGCGATGACCAGTGTGTCGAAAATACGCGCTGCTCTGCGTGCAATATCGAGATGTCCGTTTGTTAAAGGATCAAAGCTGCCCGGATAGACGGCGATGCGACCGGGTTTTTCTGCGCTGTTCACACTTATCCCCTTTGCTGGCCCAATATGGAAATGTACTACAAGAGAACAGAGATTTCCTTCTATTAAACCATATCGAAAGGTGTTCATCAATA
>JACDAE010000378.1 GCA_013695595.1 Ktedonobacteraceae bacterium
GTATTTGCCACTGCCCGTAGACCAGGTATTGTTACATTGGCTCTACAGGCGATGGGCAGCACCACCTGGTCCAACGCATAGGGATGTTCCCCACAAATGATGTTCCAAATCATGCAAAATGCGCGAAATAATGTGAACCAATTCACATTTTGATTGTGGAGGAGATCACAAAAAGGGGCAAAAGAGGGTAAAAAACGGACATGTTCTTTTTACATGTCCGTTTTACGTACTCATGGGGGGGGACTAGGTGCCTGACTCCCAGGAGTTCAGGTATTTGTCCTGCTCAGGCGTCAGGGTATCGATGCGCACACCCATTGCATTCAGCTTGAGGCGCGCGATCTCTTTATCCAGTGCGGCAGGCAATGTATAGACATGGGGCTGCAACTCTTTGGCGGTATTGAGAATATACTCAGAGGCGAGCGCCTGGTTGGCGAAGCTCATGTCCATAACGCTGGCGGGATGTCCCTCGGCGGCGGAGAGGTTTACAAGGCGGCCCTCAGCCAGCAGGTGCACATGACGACCATCAGGATACGTATATTCGTCGACGAAGTCACGTACGCGGCGTTTCGCTGTTGCGATCTGCTCAAGTGCCGGGATGTTGATCTCATCATTGAAGTGACCTGAGTTGGCAATGATGGCCCCATCTTTCATGTTTTCCAGGTGCGCACGATCGATGACGTTGATGTCACCAGTAACGGTGATAAAGATATCACCAAGCGCGGCAGCTTCGACGCCGGGCATCACACGATAACCATCCATAACGGCCTCTAAAGCGCGTGTAGGATCGACCTCGGTCACAATCACGTTCGCACCCAGGCCATGCGCACGCGAGGCCACACCACGCCCACACCAGCCGTAGCCAAAGACAACAAATGTACGGCCAGCAATCAAGATATTAGTGGAGCGAATAATGGCGTCAATCGAACTCTGACCGGTTCCATACCGATTATCGAACAGATGCTTGGTATCCGAATCATTGACCGCCACAACGGGGAATTTGAGCACGCCAGCCTTCTCCATGCTGTGCAGGCGGATCACTCCAGTCGTCGTCTCTTCCATACTACCGATGATATCAGGGATCAGCTCGGTGCGGGTGGTATGAATCGTCGAGACGAGATCGCAGCCATCGTCCATTGTCATCTGCGGCTTGTGATCAAGTACAGCGTTAATATGGCGATAGTAGGTCTGCTCGTCTTCACCTTTGATTGCGAAGGTAGGGATACCGTACTCGCTTACCAGAGCGGCGGCCACGTCATCCTGCGTCGAGAGCGGATTGGAGGCACATAATACCAGATCCGCACCGCCAGCCTTGAGCGTAATCGCCAGGTTGGCCGTCTCGGTCGTAATATGCAAACAGCCAGACATACGAATGCCTTTTAGGGGCAGATCTTTCGCGAAGCGCTCACGAATGAGGCGCAAGACGGGCATCTCCTTCGCAGCCCACTCAATGCGATCTTTGCCGCGTGGTGCCAACGAGATGTCGCGCACGTCTCCGTGTGTTGAAATTGTCATAAACGTTTATTTTCCTTCCTCAAATTGTATGGTTATGGTGTATAGCATCCTGAATTTGTTAACCATGCTCTTACCAGAGGGCATGGTCAATGCGTTATCCCATCGGGCGTAGGGGCGTTACCTTGCCCAGCAATATGGTTCATCGGGAACACGGGCGCACGCAAGGTGACACCCCTACGCCCGATGGTCAAGCTGCTTCATTCTACAACATTTTCTCTTTGCGAACTGTTTTAGCGTCGTGATGACTGCCAATTGGGATCGAAATGTGAGCAGGCAACAAGCTCTTTATAGCGTGTGGCGATATCATCCATCGTCAGATTGTGCAACCCACCAATGCTAAAATCGGAGCAGGCAAACGAGCCAGTAATGTTTCCATGCACCACAGCGCGCTTGAGGTCATCTGGATCATAGATACCATTGGCAAGGGGTTCCACCGTCGAAAGATAGCCCAGGAAACCTCCAGCGAAAGCATCACCAGCTCCGGTTGGATCAATGACCTCTTCAAGGGGATAAGACGGAGCGCTAAAATAGGTGCCATCGGCCCCAAAGAGCAGAGCGCCATAGCTGCCTAACTTCACGATAATATACTTCAAACCCAGGGTAAAGAGTTGGCGCACCCCAGCAAGGGTACTGGATAAGCCCGTATATTGACGGACTTCTTCCTCACTCATGAGAAGCACATCGGAGCGTTTGATTACTTCGGTCAATTTCTCACGGGCGGTAATAATCCACAACTCCATTGTATCAAGCACAGTCAGGCGAGCAGAAGGTGCCTGATCCAACACTTCAAGCTGGAGATCCGGCAGAATATTGGCGAGAAAGACCAGTTGGCTGGTAAGATACGATTGGGGCACAACCGGGTGGAAATCCCCGTAAACCCCAAGTTGCGTATCAAGGGTATCACGCGTATTCATATCCATGTGATAGCGACCAGTCCAATGAAAGGTTTTTCCCTCCTGAATTTGCAAACCAGTCAGATCAACACGACGACTACGCCAGTAATCGAGATGCTCATGCGGAAAATCACTCCCAACGATAGCAACCAGGTTTACCTGATCGTACAGCGAGGCAGCGGTCGAAAAATAGGATGCGGCACCACCAAGAATGCTTTCCCGGCGTGCAAAAGGCGTCTCGACGGTATCGAGCGCGACAGAACCAACGACTAGAATGGGCAACGTTATCCTCCAAATATTTTTTGGGTATTATACAGGTGTGGCATCACTGAGATGCTCAATCACCCCATCAAGAAACGCGATGGTCACGTTGAACTTTTCATGGGCCAGTTCGCGTGCGGGCGCGGTATGCAAGGACTGATACAATTCGATAAAGCGTTCTTCTATATGGCGCAAGATGGCCGCAAGCACCTCTCCCGTCACGGCACGATTGGGATAGCGTGCCCCGAACTCGATCAATGAGGTTACGACAGCCAGCCCACTCAGGCGACCAAGCTTATCGGCATCATAGAGGATCAATCCCTCCAGAGGGGCATCTTGCTGCTCCTCGGAAGCGACTGCATCCGCATGCGCCAGAATAATCTGTTCCACTTTTTTGATCTGTTCAGCAGGGAGTGCAAGCGTTTGTAAAAAATCGACTGCCATAGCAGCCGATTGCACCTGATGATCCTGAAAACCATGCTGAGCAGTTGAAATATCATGCAGGTAGGCAGCGATGGTCAATGCATCGCTATCAAGCGTAGAGGCATCATCCTGAGCCTCCAATTCCAGAGAGAGTAGTTTGCAATTCGCAACCACTGCACTGACATAGCGGAACCCTTCCTGCCCCAACACCTCCTCTGTATAGTGAGCAACAGAGTGTACAACATCTGTATCCATCTTAAAATATATACCTTCCCAAATTATAGTCGCCCACACAAGTGGCCTAAGGACACGTCATAAGGAGCATACACAATGCCCTGTTCGGTGATAATAGCAGTGATCAGGGAATGAGGCGTCACATCGAACGCAGGATTCGCGACCTGGATACCAGATGGAGCAATCTGAACACCCCGTATAGTCGTCACCTCGGCTGAATTGCGCTGCTCAATAGGAATAAAGTCACCCGAAGCCAGAGAAAGGTCAATCGTAGAACAGGGCGCAACCACATAGAAAGGTAAAGAATGGGCATGTGCCAATACAGCCAGGCCATAGGTTCCAATCTTATTTGCCACATCGCCATTGGCGGCAATGCGATCAGCTCCAACAAAAACAGCCGCAATCTTGCCCTGACGCATAAAATGACCCGCCATACTATCGGTAATCAAGGTAAGAGGTACGCCAGCCTGTTGCAATTCCCAGGCGGTCAGACGCGCACCCTGTAAAACGGGGCGCGTTTCATCCACAAATACATGAATGGCCTTACCAGCCTGATGGGCCACATAGATGGGAGCTAATGCAGTTCCCAGACCAGCACTGGTGGCAAGGCTGCCAGCATTGCAATGCGTGAGGAGGGTAGCACCTGCGGGGATGAGTTCAGCACCATACTGCCCCATTTTCAGAGAGGCGTCCACATCCTCAGCCGCAATAGCCAGGGCTTCGCGTCGGAGTTCATGCCATAAAGAGAGTGGATTAGCCTGTTCAGCAAGCGTTTTGTCAGCACAGCGCAGCATACGTTCGACGGCCCAGGCCAGATTGACGGCAGTCGGGCGCGTGCTTCGCAAGAGGTGACCAACAGAAATAAGATGAGTTTGCGAAGCAGAGGCAGAAGGCGGTTCGTCGTCCGAAGCCCGTTCGTGTAAGAAGCGATGCAGAGCCAGGAGCATGCCAAACGCAGCGGTCACACCAATAGCCGGGGCACCTCTTACTTGTAACGTAGTGATGGCATCCGCGACCTGCTGTTCATGAGTAAGATGAAGAACGACGACCTGTTGTGGCAAAAGAGACTGATCGAGCATACAGACGGCGGCAAGTTGAGCATCCTCTTCCCACCAGACGGTCCGTAGAGAATGGTGCAAATCACTGCCATCCCTTGCCGCGTCGACTCCTTCAGAGGGCATTTCTAAAGATCCTTTCTCAAAAAGACAAACAGGCATAAGGCCCCTTTTTATAACGATAGAGCGTGAGAGACTGAGCATACATGCCCAATAGTACTAACTATTGGGGCACTCTTAGCAAGAATTCACCATAAGTATGCTACCATGATAGACGATACATCACGCTACTGCAAGTAGGCATAGCTCGTCAGGCATGTTACTGATTGCGTTGGTTGTCCGTTCCACTACACAGAAGGAATAAAGCCTTTCCATATCCGCAGAGGGTACTGTCTTGCTATAACGCGAGACCGGGAATGGTTACTGTTGTCGCTTGAGGAACGGACAAGATGATAATTGTAGCTATCGAAGGGATTGTAGCGCATGGCCCGGGTGGAAATCAGGGAAAGTTCCTGGTCCTTTGAACAAATTTACGACGAATACAAAACACCTATTTATAATTATGTCTATCATCTGGTAGGGGACCGTGAACAGGCTGATGACCTGACACAGGACACCTTCTTGAAGGCGTTCCGTGCTCTACCAAAGATGGATGCAAATCTGAAGCTATCAGCATGGCTCTATCGTATTGCAACCAATACGGCGTATGATGCACTGCGTCGTCGCAAGCTGATCGCCTGGTTACCATGGCAAGACCTTGACCATGAGCCAGCCGATGTGGAGAGTGCAGATCCACAGGAGATTTATGGCACGACCGAGCTGGTGCGAGCCGCGCTCCGTCGCATGCCTCAGCAGTATAGGGCAGCTTTGCTTCTCTATACACAAGAGGGCTTTTCCTACAGTGAAATCGCCCGCACCTTGAACATTGCTGAGAGCGGTGTCAAAATGTATCTCTCGCGTGCACGACAATCGTTTAGAGAACATTATAAAGCGTTAGAACAAGGAGGGAGTGTCAGATGAATTGCGAGCAAGTCAGGGAATTACTCAGTGCTTACCTTGACGATGCGCTCGCTCCGGAAGAAAAACGCACGCTAGCTACCCATCTTGAGACCTGCTCAGAATGCCGCGCTATGCTTGCGGATTTCCGTCATTTTGACACACTCCTCCACCACCTTCCGCGTGTCAGCCCAGGTGTTGGATTGCGCCAAAAGATTTTTTCCTCACCGGAATATCTGGAGTTGACGGGTGCCTCTGTATCAGGAAAGAAACCTTCTGTACAGACGGCACCTTACCGAAGCGTACGCAAGGGGATCGAGAGAGACAGGAACGGACAATATCCACCACTCGTAGCCCTACCTGGTGGTCGCGACAATCAGCGTTCATCCTCTTCATCAGCCACCTCCAAAGATTCTTTTGTAAACTCGGATCAGATGAGGAGAAACAGGTCCAGGCAAGCTCGGCGGGGACAGCGTATCCTGCAGGGCGCAATAGCTGCCAGCGTCTTACTGGCCCTTGGCGTCGGTGGATTAATCACCTGGACACTCTGGCAACGGCAGACATTACTCGCAGGCAATCAGACGACCATTACGCCACCAGCAGGTCTGCAACAAGGTCCCATTCCAGCGGGCCTGCGCTTCCTCTTTCTGCGTAACGGGGCACTCGTGAGCACACCTACCGCGAACAGTACGGCCATCATTCGTCTTACGCCCCAAAATACAACGGTCGCTGCACAGTGGGCGGTCAGGCCTGCTCAGCCGGGACGCAGTGCAGGAAATATGGTCGCCTATATCGACTTGCAGCAAGGGTTTGTACACATCATCCGTAGTGATGGACAAAATGACACGGTTCTTAAACAACCCTTGCTTAAACCCGGTGTGCAACCCTCAACGGTCTGGAATAGCACAACAGGCGCAACCATCCTGAGTAGTCTGGCCTGGTCGAACGACGGAACCATGCTGGCCTTTGCAGCAGATCCTGCCGGGACCACACAGCCCGGACTCTATATCTATACGATAAGCAATAACACAGTGCATACTGTTGCACTGCCCACGCCTGGTAGCGTTTCACATCCAGTCTGGTCCCCCGATAGCATCCGCATAGCATTTGCGATGACACGCAATGGCAATAGTACAGTACTGGACTATAATACGCAAAATCAAGGCGTGCTGACGCTGCAAAGTGGTATAAACACACAGACCAATGTCGGTGATACCATCCTTACATTGAAATGGTCACCTGACATCACTACCCCTGCTCTTACCTGGAGCACTGGTCTCATAGGCCATATACATAACATCTGGATACAACGTGTCGGCATCGGCGGCAATGCAAAACCAACCTTGCTGGCAAGCGGTACCTACACACAGGCGGACTACAATCCGGCGGGACACACCGGGATTGGGAGCTGGCTAGTAGTTCCCGACAACGCTGGTGTAGCGGGGGATATTACACGCATTGACATCTCTGGCCTCATCACAAGGCTGACAATGGGGAAACAGGCTTCCACCGCACAATGGTCGCCCGATGGAAACGCCATCGACTACTTCGCGACGCTTGCACATGGTACAGGCATGTTGCACGTGCTCAATACAATCACAGGTACGGACACATTGCTGGCACCCGGTGTTGCTGCGACACCTACGCCCATATGGTCTACCAACAGCCAACGCCTGGCATATAGCACTGGCACACACACAGCAATTTTTGACCTGAACAAACCAGGGGCAATCCAGACCCTCAAGCCACAAGGAAGAGCGGTATCCTTTAGCTGGTCCGTCACCTCTGCATCCCAGATCATCCTGACGCTCGCAGACGGGCAACAAGGTCTCTACTTGATTGATACCCAAAAAGGATCATCGTTGCAATTGAACAAAGAAACTATCCAGGGTTCTATCGTCTGGACACAAATTCCTTAACCTTAAGAGCAGCATGTTTCCGCCTGGCAACAGAAATATGGGCTAAAAAATCCATAGAATATTGAAATATTGTATTTACAATGTTAGGATAAGAGTCAAGTATTTTACCGAAATGAGGTGTAAGGATACAACCAGACGGGGAATGTACGATTTGAGATGTGGCACAAGATTAAACGCTATGATCTTTATAGAAGTGTAATGACCCCTTTTAGAGGTCGAAGATTCTTTGAATCTGGCGTAAAAAACAGGAATGAATTACGAATTTCTTGTAGCGTCAAAAATTGACCTTAAAAGGGCTAACCATTTGCTCACTTATACGTTATAATACATAAGCCTGGGATGGAAGGCGGGATGTACGTGAGCAAGCATATCCACCTCGACGAGCAGCTTGTAGCGCACATCTGAATATTCGTGCAACCTTTTCCCCATGGGGTTAGCACGCGCACCTCCTGGAGCTTCGCGTTGCTATTTGCATACGCGTGGTAGGGGGAGGACGAGCTGGCACCCCGTTCTCTCCTTGCTTTTACAATCAGGAAAGGGTTCCATGGGATTTATAGTGCGATCTCTTTGGGGGAAACTCATCGTTGTCGCGACATTCACACTCTTACTCTGCATGCTTCTATTCGTGTTCCTTTCATGGTATCTCCTCACAGTCTATGTAGAACGTGAAGCCAGGAACACGGCACAAAGCCAACTCTTCCAGGTTAAACAAGGGTACCAGGCCTACACGACGGCCTTACATGATGATTTATATAAGACAAGCACCAATCCAGAGATTATAAACACCGCCGTTGCCATGCAATCCTCTAAGACGCAAGCATTACAAGATCATCTCCAAAATCTGCTTGTGCCGCCACTCACACACAACCATCTTACGACACTCATCCTTCTCTCCAAAAATTATCAAGTGCTGGCTCAATTGAGCACAACAAATACATCCGTTCAGAATGGTGCCCCTACACTCACAACCGACAAAGCCTCGCAAGGACAAAGCACAGCGACATTACAAAAATATCTTACGACGGACAGTAACCAGAGTGGAGCAGGATATCAATGGCTCTTCAATGTAGCTGTCCCTATACGCGACAGCCACGGTCGAATGCTAGGCACGTTGCTTGGCTCACAGGTTATCGATGATACATTTGCCCGAACATTGGCTCAAAAAACAGGCATGGGTCTGTTTATTTGTGTAGGGGGACAGGTCCAGGGAAGGGCTAATGTTCCAGCACAGCAGAAGCAACAGGCCCAAAATAGCGACAGGCTTTGTACAGCAGGCGCATTGAATACATGGAGCGGCAGCCAGCGTTCTCTTACACTTGCAGGCACAGGCCAGGTCGCAAATCAAATAGCACAGTCGCCAGCACTTGTCCTGGTAGTAAGTGAGCCGTTATCAATCGCCATCACCAATACACGTTTATTTCCCATCGTAGGAGGCGTCGGGCTTTTCATCTTTGGACTCTGCGTCATGCTCTACACATTTATGATACGTAAGGTTTTTATCCAGCCACTCCATCAACTGCAAAACCATGTCCAGTCGCTTGTTGCCAGTAGCTCAGGGGAGGTCGTACCTCCAAATGAAGATGAACTGGTAGGGTTAGCTCAATCGTATAGCTTGCTGGCAGATTGCATTGAAAGCGAAGGCCAGGTCATGACAGAGCAGATGACCAATCTTTTGATTATGGGTGACGCTTTTATTTCAACCCTTAATCTGGAGCAACTACTGGGCGAGATCGTATCACGGCTGGGAAATATCATGAAGGCCAGAAACGTCACCCTGCTGATTTATGGGCGCGAGATGCTGTCACCATCGGTAGTAGCCCAATGGTCAGAAATAGTAGGACAGGTCGTAGCTTCGTACAGTATGCCTACGTCATCGTTTACCCATTCGTTACAACAACCAGGGGCGGTAACGGTACATGCAGATCTTGATGGGGATATCACAATGGCCATCACCTCCAAGATGGCAGCCATTTCCAGTACTCAAATGAGTGAGAAGCAGAGGGCAGTCCACGGAGAAAAGCGCGGATCGAACACGCAACCTTATGGATTACGTCGTCCGCGTATTCCTCGTTCGGCCCTGCGAGATTTCGATATGATTCTGGCACGTATGGTCATGCAACGGCATAAAATTGCCTATGGAGAAGATATTAAGGCCATTTATCGAGAAAAGAAAGAGAAATGGGCGAAGATGGCGATGGAGGCCGGGTATCAATCAGCGATCGCGGTCCCATTGCTTTTCCATGATCAGGCGATAGGCGCATTCATACTCTATGGCGATAAACCGCGGCAGATCAGCAGTCGCGATACATTCTTGCTCAGTACGGCTGCGGCACAGGCTTCCGTCGCCATTCAGAATGCCCTACTGTTCGTGGAAGTGAAAGAAAAAAATGCCGCCCTTGAGCGTGCCAGTCATTTGAAATCGCAATTTCTTGCCAATGTGACGCATGAATTGCGTACACCGTTGCACAGTATTATCAGTTATGGATCGTTTATTGTAGATGGATTTGTCGAAGGGGAATTGACGGGCGAACAAGAGGAACATATCCAGTTTATGGTCAATAGAGCGGAAGACCTTTCCCATCTTGTTGATGATATGCTTGATCTCTCCAAAATAGAGGCCGATCATATCGAAGTGAAAATTGAAGAGGTTGAGCTGCGTGAGTGTTTAATGGAGGTAATCAATCAACTCAAGCCATTGGCAAGCAAAAAGAACTTGTATCTCGATTTAGAGATGGGAGAAGGGGTGAAGGCGGTCCTGGCCGACAGTCATCGCCTGCGGCAAGTTGTGATCAACCTTGCCTCCAATGCACTGAAATTTACGGAGAAAGGTGGCGTTACCATCCGTTGCACGCTCGTAAACTCCCAAAAAATGGCCCAGATAGCCGTCACTGATACAGGGATTGGCATATCACCTGCAGCACTTGAGTATATATTCGAAGCGTTTCGTCAGGCCGATGGGAGTACAACGCGCCGCTTCGGAGGAACCGGCCTGGGCCTGACGATAGCCCGCAAACTCATTGAACTACAAGGCGGAGAGGTCGCCGTGGAAAGCACACCAGGACAAGGTTCAATCTTCTCATTTACGTTACCTGTCAAAGAGTGAGATCTATACCTCACCTACTATAAAAGAGAGATTTTGATGAGCACACCACTACATGAAACCGGACAGGCAACAATTCTTGTTGTTGAAAATGAAACATCCAACCGTATACTTATTGAGAGGGTTCTATCTACCCGTGGCTATCGTTGCCTGAGCGCATCAAATGGGCGCGAAGCATTGGATATCCTTGATCAAGAACACGTAGATCTTATTCTTACCGACCTATCTATGCCCGTCCTTGACGGATATAAGGCAACGCAACTTATGCGTGCACGCCCAGGTCTGGCGAATGTCCCCATCGTTGCTGTGACAGCATTCGCGTTGAATGACGAAGGAGAGGCGGCAAAACAGATTGGCTGTACCGAATATCTCACAAAACCATTTAAACCGCGGCAGTTGCTAGAAGTGGTTGCGCGCCTGCTCAACAAACAATAGTTTTAGCATAGAACGAGTGATCCAGTTTTTCTTCAGCAAGTTGAAGAAAAACTGGATCACTCGTTTTCTCGATGGGTCATTTCTTGTTTTTGGCGCGACAAATAGGACTATTGGTTTTAGTATCTTCATCCTCCATTCGCCACTATTAGAACCTCATAGTAGGAGGCTTCCAACTCTCAAACTGCTAATAAATGATGCAAAATCATAAAGTAAAATACTTAAAAATAAGTATAGACTTTTGCTGACCCATATGTTACTATGGATTCTATGCAATGAAAACGCGCTTTTCTGCATCAGTTTTAGCAGACTGCCAATCAAGGTAACTCCTTATGAAGCGGACTGTCATATCATTAGCGGTCTAGAATGCCTTTCCTTTGAAGTCAGAGGACTAATCAATCTTGCACTACCACTTTACGAAACATACATATTGTTATACAATGCATATACAAAGTTAGTATATGGTGCTCTCTTCTAAAACGCACGCTTAATATGTGAAAGAATAGCATAGTTTATAGAGGGAAGAGCACACATAACACAAGATTCTAGAGAGGAGAGAAACAAATGAGTGATCTTTTAACCGTCTCGGAAGTCGCCCAGATTCTTCGTGTTGATGGTACAACCGTGCGACGCTGGGTAAAACAGGGTGCTCTTGAAGCTGTCATTTTGCCGCATATGAACGAGCGCCAGGCGTATCGCATCAAACGTGAAACTGTAAACAAGATTCTTAAAGAGGCCGTCCAGTAATAAGTATTCTTAATCTATAAAGTAAGAAAAAAATTGAAGGCGTACGAGGGCTCTTCCCAATCGACAACATCCGTTCCTTTCCAGAGGTGCGGATGTTGTCTTTTCTAAAAAAGATAGAATCAGCCTTTGCTGCTTGACAGCATATATCATAATAGGAGTGACTACTCCCCGGCTAGAAGGCGCGGGGTTTTCTGGCTTATTTAGCGAAAAGTTGTGTTTTTAGTGATCGACCGACTGGATGGCGTCGACCCATTCCTTTCCTCCGTGAAACCAGGATCACTTTCTCGAATCTGCCTATGTATGCAATCTAGAAGAGCGGAACGGGAAAACATCTATGGTCAATGGAACATAACCCGATACCAGGCAGGAGTTACGTATGGACATTCAAATAACAGCACAAGCGGCACGCGAGATTGCTTGCGACGTATTATTGGTAGGAGTCTCTCGCAAAGCTAGCGAGGCTGGCATAGCATTGTCTTCGCAGGCCCAATCCATCGATGAATTGCTGAATGGCATCATCACAGAGCGAAGCACTGCTGGCGAATTCAAAGGTTCGGCTGGTGAATTGCTCACGATTCATCCAATGGGGAAACTGGCGGCTCAACGCGTGATTGTATTTGGTCTGGGCAAACAGGGAACAATCACAACACAATCCCTTCAGCGTGCCAGCGCAACGGCCATCCGTCATGCGCAAAAAACGGGAGCGCAGCAGATTGCATTGACGCTCTGGAATGATGGGATCATGGAGAGCGCATTGACAACCCAGGCACTGGTAGAGGGTGTTTTATTAGGGCAATACACCTTCAAAAAATACCAATCCTCGTCAAATGATAGGGTTATCACACAATTACGCATTCTTACAGAAGGAGATGATACGGCTGAGATTACCCATGCTATTCATAAGGCACAGATCTTAGCGGAGGCCACCAATTTCGCACGCGATCTTATCAATGAGCCTCCCAATGTCCTGACGCCAGGCGAGTTAGCGAATCGTGCTGTCGCCATGGCAAAGCAAGCTGGATTAGAATGGGAAGTATTCGAGAAAGAGAAGATTGAAGAGTTGCAAATGGGTGGCTTACTTGGCGTCACACAGGGCAGCCAGGAACCGCCGAAGTTCATCGTATTGCGCTATCGTGGTGCTCCACAGAGTACAGATAAAGGGATGGCACTGGTAGGCAAGGGGATCACCTTCGATAGTGGCGGTATCTCGATCAAGCCAGCGGCTGGCATGGACGAGATGAAGGGCGATATGGGCGGTGCTGCCGCTGTGCTTGGAGCGATGCAGGCAATTGCCGGGTTACAACCCGCACTGAACGTTACGGCCCTGGTGCCTACCTGCGAAAATATGCCAAGTGGAACAGCGTTTCGACCCGGCGATATTCTACGCATCATGAATGGCAAAACCATCGAGATCGTAAACACAGATGCCGAGGGAAGGCTTATCCTCGCCGATGCGCTCTCTTATGCCAGCAAAGAGGGTCTGTCACCCATCATCGACCTGGCAACACTGACTGGCGGCATTGTGGTGGCGCTTGGCTATACGATGACCGGCCTGTTCTGCAATGATGAGCTTTTAACGGACGAAATCCTCGCTGCCGGACGGGCTGCCGGTGAAAAATACTGGCCTATGCCACTGGACGAGGAGTATGCAGAGCAGATCAGAAGCGACATCGCGGACATCAAACAGACGGGCGGTCGAACCGCATCATCGGTGACCGCAGCCAAGATCCTGGAAAATTTCGTGCAGGATGCCCAATGGGCGCATCTCGATATTGCAGGGACGAGCTACGGTGATAAGAAAGCCTATCAGGAAAAGGGCGGCACGGGCGTCGGTGTGCGTACCTTGACTGAACTGGCATTACGCCTGGCACAATAGCATAACGCAGGCGTGTGAGCCGCGCCCCAATTACCTGTAATGCCAAAAATCGGGTAGGGCACCCGATTGATTGCGTTCGTGATTCATCAATATTGAACCACCATCCATAAATGGCGAACGCAATCAATCGGGTGCTCTACCCGATTTCGCGTGTTTGCCATTATTTGAAGCGATGCAGGGCCGCCTGGGCTGCAAAATAGCCGCACATCCCATGAACGCCGCCACCGGGAGGAGTCGAAGAGGAACAGATAAAGATATTGGGATCGGACGTTGTATAAGGCACAGGACGAAACGTGGGGCGTGTGAAGAGTTGCCAGATATCCTGAATACCACCATTGATATCGCCACCAATATAATTGGCATTGTACTGTTCGAGGGCGGCTGGATTAGTAATATGACGAGCCAGCACACGATCGCGAAAACCGGGGGCAAAGCGTTCGATCTGATTCTCTATGCGCTCCGTCATATCAACGGTTGAGCCATTAGGAACATGACAGTACGCCCATAGTGTCTGCATGCCAGAGGGGGCACGTGTCTCATCAAAAAGGCTTTGTTGAGCCAGTAACACAAAAGGTCTTTCCGGATGTTCGCCGCGTGCGACCTGCTCCTCGGCGGCCATGACCTCCGCCAGCGTGCCACCCAGATGGACGGTTGCAGCCTGTGAGCACCCTTCAGCTTTCCAGGGAACAGGACCATCAAGGGCATAATCAATCTTAAAAGACCCTGGACCATAGCGATACCGCTGAAGGGCACGTGTGTAGCCAGCGGAGAGTTGCTCACCGGCGATACGTAGTAACTGACGCGGTGTGACATCAAACAGGGCCACGCGTGCTGGTGGTAAAGCAGCAAATGACTTGACCTCGACACCAGTCACAATCTCGCCACCGAGGACACGCAAATGGGCGGCGAGGGCATCGCTAATCATCTGTGAGCCTCCACGTGGAAAGGGCCAACCCACCACGTGCCCAACCGTGCCCAGCAATAAGGCTGGGGCAGCACTGGTTGGCTGATCCAAAGACAACATCGAATGGGCGGCCATACCAGCAAAAATAGCGCGTGCACGCTCATCCTTAAACACGTGCGTTGTCAGGTTTTGCGCCGAACGTAGAGCTGAGAAGCCAAAGCGACCGAGTGCAAAAGGGTGACGCATAAGAAGGGGGATGCGTAGAGGGCCCAGAAAAGATTGTTCAATCAAGGGCCAATCAGCCACGAGAGGTGTCATCAATTTTGCATAAGCGGCGGCATCGCGCCCAAGCGTCGCACCGGTGTCGTCAATAGAGCGTTCGAGGCGCATAGCGGGGCCATCGTCGAGCGGATGGGCGAGCTGGGTGGGAGGATAAATCCATTCCAGGCCATATTGTTGTAAAGGCAATGCCCGAAAAAAGGGCGAGTTGAGGCCAAGTGGGTGAATGGCCGAGCAGGTATCGTGTATCACTCCTGGCAGCGTTAACTCCTGTGAGCGACATCCACCACCCACGGTATCTTTCGCCTCGAAGACGATTACAGAGTGTCCGGCCTGGGCCAGCACAATCGCGGCGGCAAGTCCATTCGGGCCCGCCCCTACAACGACGGCATCATAATTTGTCATACCACGGCATCTTTCTCGGTGATCTTTGTCAAATTCTCCAACACGGGTTGGTAAACGGCACCTGTACACCACGGTGATCTTTGTCAAATTCCCCAATGCGGATTTGTAAACGGCACCTGTACACCACGGTGATTTTAACATGGGTTTGTAAATCAGGTTGGTCTGGCATGGGTCTTTTTTAAATCCATTATGTATCTCGTTAGAACTATTTTAGTCTATCAAGAAAAGATATGCAATCAACGATGAAGCATTGTCAGGGCATTCCAATTCTAACTCCTCAGCGCCTTCGGCGCTTCGCAAGCCTGATTTTGGTGTGAGTG
>JACDAE010000383.1 GCA_013695595.1 Ktedonobacteraceae bacterium
CGATTGGACCGGGTTTCTATCATTTTGGATGCGTTTCTTGATCTACCGTTTTTCTTCGGGTCGCAAGAGCAGATGTAATTCTTGCAATTGTTTGTCGTCGACGGGAGAGGGAGCACCCATCAGCAGATCTTGCGCACTCTGTGTTTTGGGGAACGCAATTACTTCGCGAATACTATCTTCATCGGCAAGCAACATAACCAGACGGTCCACACCAAGGGCGATGCCACCGTGGGGAGGTGCTCCGTACTCGAAGGCTTCGAGCATATGCCCAAACTGTTCGTGGATCTGCTCATCATTCATATTCATAAGTGAGAAGACCTTGCGTTGCAGTTCGGCGACATTGATACGTACACTCCCACCACCGATCTCATACCCGTTGCAAATGATGTCGTACTGCTTCGCACGGATGTTTAGAGGGTCCGTGTCGAGCCGATCGATGTGGGACTCGTCCATGCCTGAGAAGGGGTTGTGTTCCGCGTCGTAGCGCTTGCCCTCCTCATCGTAGTGAAACAAGGGGAAATCAACGACCCAGCACAACGCCATCTCCTCCGGATCAATCAGCTTCAGGCGCTCGGCCAGTTTGACACGCAAGCGGAAGAGGACATCATTACAGACTTTCGCGCTATCGGCAACGAACAGCAACAGATCACCAGGCTTGCCCTCAAGACGATCAATGATCGCCTGCACTTCTTCGCTTGACATAAATTTAGGAAGTGGGGAACGGATATCGCCGTTGGCACTGATAGCCAGGGAGACGAGTCCTTTGGCTCCAAGGGTGCGTGCGAAATCGGTTAACTCATCGACCTCTTTGCGACTGTAGCCTCCAGCGCCCGGCACACGAATACCTTTGACCATTCCTTGCTGAGCCAGTGCACTACGGAAAACGCTAAAGGTTCCTGCTGAAGCCAGGTCAGAGATCTCCACAAGAGGGAGAGCAAAGCGCAGATCGGGATGATCCGTCCCATAACGATCCATGACATCCTTATAGTGCAGGCGCGGGAATGGACGCTCTTTGATGCGTTTCTGGGTGGTCTTTTCGATCAGGAAGATCAGCATATCCTCTATAAGAGACATAACATCATCTTCTGAGACAAAAGACATCTCCAGGTCTAGCTGAGTGAACTCTGGCTGACGATCCGAGCGCTGGTCTTCATCACGGAAACAGCGTGCAATCTGGAAATAGCGGTCCAGGCCACCAACCATCAAGAGCTGCTTGAGCTGCTGAGGAGATTGGGGCAATGCATAGAACTCACCACCATAGAGGCGGCTTGGCACAAGATAATCGCGTGCACCTTCGGGGGTACTTTTCATCAAGATAGGAGTCTCGATCTCCAGGAAGTCGCGCTCGTCAAGATAATCACGCATAGCTTTTACAACACGATGGCGTAGAATGATGTTATCGCGCATTGTTGGCCGCCGCAGATCGAGATAGCGGTATTTCAAGCGCAGGGACTCATCGACCTGAATAGCCTCGCTATTAATAGGAAAAGGGGTTGTACGAGAGGGATTGAGGATCTCCACGCGCTCAGCAACAACTTCAATAGAGCCAGTGCTTAAATGCGTGTTCTCGGTTCCTGGGAGGCGGCTCACAACGGTACCAGAAATCTGCACGACATATTCTGAGCGCAGTTCTGAGGCCACCGTATGGGCTTCAGGTGAGCGCTCCGGGTCACAGATTATTTGTGTAAGGCCGTAACGATCACGAAGATCTAGAAAAATCAAGCCACCATGATCGCGCCGGCGATTCACCCACCCGGCAAGCGTCACGTGCTTCCCCACCGCATCTTTATTGAGTTCACCACAAGTGTAGGTGCGATAATGCACAGCAAAACCCACGTCTTTCACGCTCCTTAAATTTATGACGAATAATTATGAAAAATTCATGATATACACGTTTTTTCCAATGGTAAAGTGACGGAAACCAATTGAGAAGTGGCTGCATTCTGTCCAGTTAAGGCCAGCATGTAAAAACCAGTTCCTTTGGGGTCCAGAGCAACACTTTTGACGGTTGGAAGTGAGATCGCGTATTGCTGCGTTAATGTCATATACAGTGTCGTATCGGTTGCAGGAGCCACGCCACCACCAGCTTTACCGGTAGTCGACGATGGGACCGTGAGATCCAGAATACGTGGGCTAACACCATTGACACCTGCGGCAACGATATACAGATCTTTTGGGCCAGTTACCAGTTGTGTAGCTCCCACGACGGAGAGCGCCGTCAAAGATGGAATGACCTTAGAAGCTGGAGTGGGGACAGGGTTCTGTACATCGGTAAAGTTTGCAGCACTCACCGCCAATGGGGCGGGGATAGAAGGAGAGATCTGCACACTGCCTGGAATGAGACTGGCTCCATTGTTCAATTGGAGGCTCTGGATAAGACCAGTACTCAGCAGGAAGAATAGGTGCGTCTTTTGCGCAATGCTTAAAGCAGCTACACTCACAATCGTATTAGAGATTGAGATCATCGTTTTTGTTGGTGTATTGAAGTGTTGGCCATTCCCAGTTCCAGCAATCGCATAATTGGCAATCTGGGGCTGAGTGGAACCAGTCTGTATCAGAACAACAGATACAGTATTATTGGCAAGTGCAATAAAGCTCGGTATATAACCTGTGGGGGCTGCCACATCAGCAGTGGTCACCTGACGGAGACTGTTATTCTGAGGCTGCAGCATGCTTAATTGATAGCCCTTATCAGGAAGTGAAACAAGCGCAATAAGACGTGTACCATCTGTAGCGATTGCCTCTACCGTGGTATTCGCACCACCAACAGCAATTCCATTGCCCAATTGCTGACCATTTAATGCATGCAATTGTTTGTCATCGGCTAATACATAGAATTGTTTTTTACCGGCAGCATCATTAAATACTGCCATATTACCATATTTCGTGATGGCGGCAGTAATTCCTGTACTGGCAGTAGCAACGCAAGGCAATGACGCAATATTATACAAACGATTATAGGACGTAATTGCCTGTTTAACAGTTGTGGTAAGTGCACTACTCAAATGAGTATACTGCGTATTTTGCGAGCCATTACGTGAGCTATTCTGAATGCTCACTAATTTTGCACGCGCCACTGTTAATTCCTGTAATGCATTCATAGGATTAGCAGGGGTAGCATTTACGTCCTCCTGTGCCTGGGCAATAGAGACATTAGCAGCACTAAGGGTTGCATCTATATCTATTATATTGCCGCGCATACGCAGGAAAAGATAGAGGCTGCTTCCGATAACCGCAACCACCAGGAATACGAGTAACAGAGCAGTAGGATAGAACAGGCGATTCTTTCTTGAGCTACCAGTCTTCACAGCAGGTTGTGGGGCAGTAATGGTATCAGGCGAAAAGAATGGATTGGTAGGATTGTTGAATCCTACACCAGGAGCACGAAAACCATCTGTCTGCATGGGAGAAAGGAGGGGAGTACTGGGCAGGCGTCCTAGCAACGCGGCATCACCACCTATCTCTGGTCCACCACCAACACGAACAGGATAACGCGCAGATGGTGGTTCCCATCCCACTTCCTGCACGCGAATGACGATTGCGGTAATATTATCGGGACCACCATTCTCATTGGCCCGTTCGACGAGATGGTAGACGCTTTCTTGCGGAACAAACTGATCGACAATTACACGTAATTCTTCATCGCCCACGAGGCCGGAGAGGCCATCAGTGCAGAGGATGAGCGAATCACCTTCTTCCAGTTGCTCCGTGAAAACATCCACATCCACTTCAGACTGGGTACCCAGGCAGCGGGTAATCACATTGCGCTGTGCATGTGAACGAGCCTGATCTTCTGTCAGTAGCCCGGCACGAACCTGCTCAGCCACCCATGAATGGTCTTGTGATACCTGCTTAGCATACCCATGACGCATCAAATAGGCGCGACTATCGCCGACGTTCGCAATATAGGCGACCCCTCCCCGCAACACAGCGGCGACACAGGTCGTTCCCATACCACTACGCAACATATTTTCGGCGGCACGTTGATGAATCAAAGAATTTGCACGTTTTATTGCGTGCAACAAAGAGGTTGCGACATCTTCGCTATCATCTTGATAATATGAATAACTGACTGTATCTACAGCGATTTCGCTCGCCACTTCCCCTGCTGCATGCCCACCCATGCCATCGGCCACAATAAAAAGTGCCCCCTTCCGTGCCATCACCTGCGGGTCTTTTGGGATGACATACGCCATATTATCTTCATTATGGGGGCGTTTGCGGCCAACATCAGTTAGCTGTGCGACATCGAGCCGGAGTTGTTTGGACAACGCGCTTCTCTCCCGTACTTCAAGCTCTCGATATGTGCGTTCTGAACACCAGACAGTTGCTGGAAATTTAGGCTATAATACACCGACGCAAAGAAAAACGCAACGTGCCAAAAATTTTGCACGCGACAAACGTCTCTCTCAACATTTCATAAGCACTGGTTACTGAATCTGAGTATACTCTTTCACAACTGAGCATGCAAGATATTTCGTAGCCGGTACTAGAATTATCCCCAAATGGGGCACATACTTTGGCAAACAGAACGGTACATGTAATATGGTACTATCGGTACAATCAAAGCTATTTCATTCTGTAGATGAGCATCTTGACTCGTATAGAGATCTCTGGCAGCAACTCGCGCAACTGCTCGACAACAAGGATAGGCTACCAGGAAGTCAACACCTGCTCACATCACTGGCGACAACTTTACAACAAAGAGGGCTGGAAGGATATGTGCAAAATCCACAGCTTCTCTATGTTCATCACCATGTCGAAGCATCAAAAACGCTCCTCTTCTATCACCGTCTAGATAGAACTGACGTTACAGCAGATATTGTGGCATTACTTTCAGCCATGGATGTTTGCAAGAATGTACTGGGCCGTGTACCACTCTCCATTCAATGGCTAATTGATAGCGGGGACACAACAGGAAATATGGGCACTCTGGAAATGTTACAGCCTGATGGTTGTATTTACTACCATACAGCCGATGCGCTGTTGGAAAATAATGGAACCCCCATGCTAACACTTGCCACAAAAGGGCATCTGCGTGTAGAGTTAGAAATACAAACGGCGAGCATAGCTATCGACGTTGCACATGGAGGCATCGCCCCTGATGCGCTCTGGCGGCTCCTATGGGCATTGGGAACATTGAAAGATGCACGCGAGGATATCCTCATCGAGGGTTTTTATGACACATTGGCACCAGTACAGGATGCGATAATAGCTCAACTGCATGCGCTGCCGGATACAACTGCAGAATTGGCACAACGTTGGGGCATCCAACAGCCACTGATGAACCTGCATGGCTTCCAATTGCATTATGCTCACCTGCTACTCCCTACCTGTACGGTAAAAAATATTGTGAGTG
>JACDAE010000404.1 GCA_013695595.1 Ktedonobacteraceae bacterium
AAAACCTGTCACGGTTGAGCCAACTCAACCAAAACGGTCACGAGGGCGACCTCCCAAGTACGTTCTTGCTGAGGTTGTAGCTGCCGCCAGATCGGCTGGCTCGTTCACCACTTAGTGGAGTGCTACCCCGTATCTCTTTTTTCAATATTGTTAAATTGTTTCATCATATCTCCAGAAGCCGAGAGGATTTAGCGTGCCCGCGACTGTTTCCGCGCAATAACGACGGTTCGCCTAACCGTTTCGTAAGAGACCCCATAATCGTCGGCGACCTTCCGCAGTGGCTCTTGATTCTCCACAACACGGCGTTGCACGATGGGCCACTCAGTAGGAGGGATACCGTATTTCGGTTTTGTAGGACCAGTCCGCCTTGTTTTAAGAGGAAGCGGAGTATTTCCACTTGCCTGCAGTTGGGCTAACACCTGTTGGAGCTTCTGGGAGAGGTAACTTGAGGGGGAAACGAAGTGAATTAACACTGGTGAGAGCGAGTTCGATGCCCGTCGGTTCCGTAGTTGCCACCTGGACGTGACAAGCGTCCCGGTGGCTTCCTCGTATTCAACGACCCCTTCAAGAAGCCGCAATATTGGTAGAAATTCAGGCGTCGGCGTAATAGCAGCAATCTCCTTTGTTTCCACATCGTAATGCAACCCTTCTGGCTTGATGATATGCGCCAACATCCCACGCCGTTCTTCAACCGTTGCCACATCCCACAGAGCCGTCATTCCTGGAAGTCGTTCCCCTGCCTCAATAACTTTTTCCAGACTGACTCCATCAACTTCTGGCATCTCAAAGGCACGGAGTGCGAGTTCGACAGCGGCCATTTCGCCTTCAAACTCTTCGTCGTCAATATATCCCTCGCGATGCTGTTTCAGAATACGACCACGTTTCAACCGGAGTCGCTCTTTTTCCCGTTCGATAGAATCCACATCCAGGCCCTTCTTCTTTGCAGCCTCCAATATTTGTTCGCGGATCAATTCGCGCCAATGGAGAGGCAAACGCAGGCCTCGTAACAGCTCCCCAAACTGTTGGATCACCAGGTCAGTGCGTACTTGCAGATACCCACCTGCCGGACAGGGATATTTACGCGCTTTTGCCATGTCCTTGTAGTAAGAATAGTTTGTCCCCACGTGTCCGCCTCTGCAACGAAGGGTTAATCCACAATGGACACAGATAATATATCCAGAGAACTCATAGGCTCTCTGACCCTGTTCGCTTCGTTGAGGCGCTCGGTAGTTGATACGCGATCCTGCACGGATACGCTGCCACTCTTCATAGGTAAAGGCTGCTGGATGTTGCCCACGAAACCGTTTTTCTTTATACACGACGGTTCCTCGGTCATCACCGGTCTCGTATGCAGCATAGAATTCGCAGCGCGTGATGGCATTAATGGTATCAATTGTGAACAGCCGATCACCAAAGCGCTTGCTGCCAGTCCGATACCCAGCAGCATTGACGGCATCAGAGATATGTTCTGCGGTCTTGCCCTCCATCCGTAACTCACCAATCATCCGTAAGCCTGGAAAGGTGTCGGGATTAGGCTCTGGCGGCATTTTGGGGCCTGTCGAGCGATATCCAAAGGGAATATCACCATTATACAAACCCTGGGCGGCACGCTCTCCCTTGCCTTTGCTGGTGTGTTTTGCCAACATATCGGAGAAATAGGCGGCAAACGCGGCCAGGATGGTGAGCTGCAATCGTCCTTCAGGTGTCGAGTAGTCGATATGTTCGGATAACGAGATGAATGCAGTCTGGCACTCAGCAAGGATACGAAAACTCTGAAGGGTGACCATGACATTACGCGACCAACGATCCAGAGTATGCACAATCACAACCTGGACGCGTCCAGCCTGAACATCATCGAGTAACTGCTTAAAGGCTGGACGTTTCGCAATTTGCTCTCCACGAGCACTTCTCTCGTCATCCTCATAAAAGATCGGTGCGGAAAGGCCACGCATCTTTGCGCCATCGATGATCGCTCTCTTTTGAGCATCAATACTATAGTTATCCTTCTGCATCTCGCTGGAACGGCGCACATAGCCAGCGACAACAGCCGTTGAGGGGTCAAAAGAACTACGCTGCGGCATCGTGTTTTTCTCCTGTCTCCTGTTCATCTATTTGCCAATGAGGGAAAAGAACTTTCATCACTTCCGGGTCGCGCTCACGAAGGCAGCGCATAACGATACGCGCTATCAGATTACAAAATGTTATGACATTGGGTGAAATCGGCCTGACCTGCTGAATCTCTTGTTGTTTCTCTTCTGACATCGAATAGTTCTCCTTGCTGGAATGCAAACGCTACTCTTACAGAGTACAGCAAGGCGTGACACGTTGTAAAGTGGCCTGCCAGGCCGTTCCACACGATGTCTCGGAGAACATACGGATTGCGAACGCGCTCCCTGAGAGCGACGCTTCGACAGACCCGGATGTCACACGGATGAAATCGCGTCTTTTTGGCTTCCCAAAGACTTTACAATTTCCTTTTGTGAATTGGGAACGAATAAGCCATGTAGAGGCCATTCATCACCAATCAGCGATAGTATATACAAAAATACACTAAATTGCAACGGTAAAGGCGTTTCTGTTTGACTACCCTCTAAAATTGTACTACAATAGCCTGGATAGTGAATTATGAGGAGTATATTTCCTGTGTCAGAGCAAGACGAGTGGCTCTCTGTGGATGAGATCGCCAAAAACCTAAAGATGGATGTCGAGACAGTGCGTAACTGGATTCGACGCAAGCAGCTCAAGGCGTATCGGTTTGGCCGAGACTATAGGATACGTCGTGAGGATTTTGATGCGTTTGTGAGGGAGAGGGCTACGACTCCGGATGAGGAGTAGTTGCAGTATGAATGCGATGAGAAGTATGGTGGTCCCTAAGAAAAGATTAACTTATCAATTTGTTTTTTTGTTGTCAATCCAGCAGGTACTAAAAAATTGTGCGCCTATATTATAAGATGTTAGAATCTGGGCACAAGTGGTAGAGCTACAACAAATGGTGGACAAGGGCGATAAACCACACAGATTTACGCTCATTTCGCCCAGTCTTCACCACTTGATGTTGTTCTACCGCACAAGTTTGTAGGGGTTCCAATTTAAACGTGAAGATATGTATTCAAAAACCATAAACTATCTTGAAAAGTTTGATAACCAACACGATTTTGAGAGAATGAGCGCGGATATCTTAAATGCTCTGGGATATAAAGATGTTGTGCTAATCGCTCCTCGTGGCGGTAGCGATGGGGGAAAAGATATAACTTTTACTACTGAGAGTGGTGGTAAAGGTCTCGGGTGTGTAACGCTTCGCAAAGATTATAATGGACCCATAACAAGAGACCAAAAAAAGAGGCTGGGTAAGATACACTGAACGTATGAAAAAACACTATACAGCGAGCTTCAAAGCTCAGGTAGTCCAAGAACTGCTCAAAGAAGAGAAAA
>JACDAE010000408.1 GCA_013695595.1 Ktedonobacteraceae bacterium
GATATGGTTTCTGGTGAAGTTGGCGCACGCAAGGTGATGCCCCTACCCTCATTGTTTTCCCAGAGAGGATGGAGAGGTTCTTCAGCCACTTCAGGGGTTGCATCATTTGTTTCGTCAACAGCCTGGGTGCTAGAGGTTGTTGTTACAGACGTTTCATCAATTTTGGTGGCGTCTGTAAAATCGTTTATTTCGGAAGGCTCTTCGTCAATCCTTGGAGTTGTATCATCCGCTATCACCGTTTCATCGACTCGATTTTCATGCTCAGTAGTCAACGATCCTGGTACTAATTCGGGTGATACTACTTCTGGTATAACCATTTCATCGACTTGATTTTCGAGTTCAATAGTTAATGTTTCTAGTATCAATTCGGGTGATGCTACTTCTGGTATAACCATTTCATCGTCTTGATTTTCGGGTTCAGTGGTCAATGACGCTGGTATTAATTCGAGTGATACTACTTCTGGTTCAGGTTGCACATTCACTTTTTGAGGAATATTATTTTCAGGCTGTATAGAAGGTTGTTCTTTTTGTTGATTGCTCGGCTCTTGCTTGTTATATTTTGTGATGGCAGGAGCCGAAATAGTATCTTCCATTTCGTCAAGTTCGTCGTCATATGGAGCGGGTGCTACTGTGCGTGATGATGAAAGCAATGGCAAGAGAGATACAATTGGTTCGGCTGGTTGTGCAGGTAATGGAACGCTTGCTATATTCTGGCTCTCAGGAAGAGATGTGTCTTCATCGATTGCACGCGGGCGGCGTTTACGAGGAGCGGACGCGCGTATGTTGGGTACCACGGATGGCGGCACTAATGAGTAATCGAAAAGGACTTTGATAGAGTGATTCTGCTCTTTATGAAGTGCGGTCAGCAAAGCAGTCTGGGAGTTGTTCAAGGGAAAGCGATGTGTGATCAGTAGTTCGGGATGAATCTGATCATGCTTGATAAGATCTACCACGATATCGAATGTTGAACGGCGCTCACCTGTAGCAGGCGGCCAGTTTTCTATACTGCTTCCCATCGAACCAATCAAATTTATTTCCTGATACCAGACAGGCGTAAGATCGATATGCATCGGGTGAAGATTCACGCCGACCAGTACTACCGTTGCCTGTGTGCGTGCCCAACGCAGTGCATGGTGCAGAGTCTTCTGGCTGCCTACCGTATCAAAGACAACATCGTATCCACCAAGCAAAACGCGATTGTTCAAAGCACCCTTAATCATTTGAGCGTTCGTCGCTTGTTGTATGCCAGTATAACTATCTTGAGGATAGATAATGTGTGCAGCACCCTGGCGGGTGGCCTGTTCTATCTGGAAGGAGTGACGCGCAAGGACGCTGACCTCTGCCTGGGGAGCCAGTGCACGCACGATCTGTAATGTGAGGAGGCCAATAGCGCCTGCACCTATAATCAGAACACGCTCATTCTGTTGTGGAAGGTGACGTAGTACGGCGTGCAGAGCGACAGCCGTTGGTTCAAGCACGACAGCCTGTTCATCGCTAATCTCAGTGGGAATGCGAAAAAGTTGCTGTTCGGGCAATAACATTTCCTCGCTCCAGCCACCGCCGATAGGATGTGGGCCGGGAAGGTTGCCGTATTCGCAGAGATTATAATAACCATAAGCACATGAGCGGCAGGGAGTCTGTACGCCAGACGACAGGCAATTGGGGCCATATTGCAGCGCGACGCGATCCCCAACCTGAATGCGTTGTGTATCTTCGCCTACTTCTAAAACTTCGCCAACGACCTCGTGACCGGGATAAGAGCGCCTATGAAGAGGGAGTGCGGCAGGGGCGATACGCAGATCTCCATCCGCTTGAATCATATGAAGATCACTGCCACAGATGCCCGCCAGGCGGTTGCGTACACGAACCCATGTCTTTTCAGGAAGCGGCTGACGTGGCAAATTCTGCATCTGTAATGGTGCGAAAGAGGAAAAGCTGGCACCTGACCAGAAGCGTCTAAGAATTTGCGTTATCAACACTCGTTTTGGATCAAGATCTAGCGTTGCGGTCCACATGACTATGTTCACCTTCACTGAAAAGACCACTCAGGCCATTACAACGACGATGTACCACATACACTGTCGCTTTTTATAATCGAAAGCAGTGTATCATGGTAGACTGTACGAGGTCAATATAAGTAGGAAAGATGAATAGCATTTAGTCTATACAGGGAAGAGTAAGCGTAAAATCTGTACCTTTGCCAGGCTCACTTGTGACAGAAATTGTACCCTGATGAGCACGTACAATCGCGGCAGCAATGGTCAATCCTAATCCCGTACCTACGACAGTTGTGCCATTTGAACTGGGAGATGTCTGGCGACCACGATAAAACGAATCGAAGATGTGAGCCTGATCCTCTTTTGTAATACCATTGCCATTGTCTATAACATGTATAATCGCCTCATTGTCTTTTCTATCTAGTTGCAGCGTAATGATGCCCTCAGCATCGGTGCGACCATGTTTGAGAGCATTATCAAGTAAAACGAAGAGGAGCTGTTTCAAACGCTCTCTATCACCTTGCAAACCCAGGTTTTCCTGTGTCGTTATCGATAATGTAATGGTACGCCCATTGCTTACGCGCTTTTTGGCCTCTTCTATATTTTCTGTAGCCAGTCCGACGAGGTTAACATATTGCTTCTTGAGTACAGTATGTTCATCCAGACGTGACAGCGTTAGGAGGTCATTAATGAGGTACGTCATACGCTCACTTTCACTCTTCATGCGCTTTAAGACACGCAAAGCTGTTTCCGGATCATCTTTCGCGCCACGCATAAGGACTTCTGTAAAACCACGTATCGAAGTGAGCGGAGTGCGCAACTGGTGTGAGGCATCGGAGAAGAAACGTTGGAAACGTTGTTCAGATGCGCGTTGCATCTCTTCAGCATGTTCGAGGCGCGTCACCATTTCGTTAATGCTGCCCGCAAGGCGATCAATTTCATCCTGTGGAGGCAAGCGTAGGGGAAGGCGGTTACGCTGCTTTAGATCTCCCACAGCAATGGCCTGCGCGGCATCTGTCACGCGCCAGAGAGGGCGTAGGAGAATGGTTGTGAAGAAAAGTGCCAAAAGAGAGCCTATTGCTACTACGCCAAGGGCGATAAGGGCAATAGAAAGGGATGATGTTTGCTGGTATGTGAGCATACAAACAAGTATGACAGCCATAATGAGAACCAGACAGTAGGCGAAAAGGAGTTGTACGCGCAAGCTAAAGAAGGGTCGAAGCCACGGCGGCGCATTTCTGCTGGAGCCACCTTCTTTTGTGAGAGGGGAGTATTCCACCAGTTTACCCGTGGTAGGACTTACTAAGCGTGGGTGCGTTTGAGGAATATTCATATTGGATGGTTCGAGCTTGCCTTCTTGAGGCGGCATAATTTTTATTTGCTCCTTTATGGCAATTATGTAGTATTAGAGATAGCATAACTATCCCTTCAAAACATACCCTACACTGCGTACAGTTTGAATAAGCCGGGGGGTACTGGGTGAGTCCTCGATTTTTTCACGAAGGTAGCGTACATACACTTCAATAATATTGGTTTCGCCAAGGAAATCGTAGCCCCAGACGCGATTAAGGATCGTCTGACGGTCGAGCACCTGGCGAGGGTGACTCATAAAGAGATGTAAAAGATTGTACTCGGTTGCTGTTAATTCGATCTGGCGACCGCTCCGTGTGACTTCGCGTGTGGCAGTATTCAGGCGAAGATCAGCGAATTGGAGTACCTGCCCATTGATATCGTCATCGGTGGACCCTGTTGCAGAGGCTCTGGCCCTATTGTGACGACGCAGAATAGCGCGAATACGTTCCAGAAGTTCATCGAAATCGAATGGTTTGGTCAGGTAATCATCGGCACCTGTTTTCAAGCCAATAATGCGATCTTTGACTTCATCTTTTGCGGTCAACATAAGAATAGGAACGTCACGTGTGGTCGGATTGTCGCGCAAGCGCCTGCAGACCTCTAATCCGTCGATACCAGGCATCATCACATCGAGAATAACCAGATCCGGGTTGATGCGTTGAGCTGCCGTGACTCCCTGCTCGCCATCGGAGGCAGACTCTACCTGAAAGTTTTCATAACGAAGTCCCAGTCGCAAAAATTCGATGATATTTTCTTCGTCGTCGATGACAAGGACCTTTAAAAGCGGTTGTTTTTCCTGACTGTTTTGCCAGGAATCACCCTGTGGCATAGTTTTTCTCCCTGGATCTGCTCAATGCTTCTTACCTTGTTGAAGATATACGAAAGAATGCAAGCAAGAGTGCTTGAGTTTGTTAGTCTCATTATAGATATGTTGCTGAGTGTGTGCAAGTAAACGGTCAGCATCTTGTAAGATTCTCAGCAGAAATTAAGTATTCATGTCTCACTGAAAAAAAGTGATCAATACCCAATTTCCTGAAAAAACCTCTTGACAGCCCCTAAAGCCATCAGTATACTTACCTGTAACCGATACCGAAAGCGGTTACGTAAACGGTTTCGGATTTCTATCCATCCATGTAATTGGCAAGGGTAGAATATTTGTGGAGGGACCAGCGACGCGCATTGCAGCAGCGAAAATGGCTGGAGTCAGTGGAGACGGAGCGATATTTTATGGCGGGAAAGCGTACAATTGACGACATTGCTCGTCTGGCTGGCGTATCGAAAGCGACAGTATCTCGTGTCTTGAACCACAAGCCAGATGTGGATCCTCTGACACGTGAGCGCATCCTTCATATTATGGAGGAAGAGGGCTTCGTACCCAGTATTACGGCATCAGGCCTTGCCGGTGGTCGTAGTCGCTTGATAGGTGTTCTTGTTCCTTCGTTTACATGGCCTTTAATTCCCGATGTAATGCGTGGTGTTGCCGAAGTAGTTGGTCTAACACCGTATGAGATGGTGTTGTACAGCATCAATGATTCCATTCGTGATAATGGAAGCAATGGTGATGTGATTGACCATATTCTCGCTACGAAGCTGACGGCAGGTATTCTGGCAATTCTCCCTGGTCAGTCGTCGAAGCATGTTGTTCGGCTCCACAAGCATGGTTTCCCCGTAGTGATGATTGATGATCAGGAGTTACCTGGTGAGTTGCCGTGGATTGGCGCAGATAACCGGGAAGGTGCTCATGCAGCGGTTTGTCATTTGCTGCACCTTGGTCATCGTCGTATTGCCCATATTCAAGGGCCTTTGAAGCATCTTTGTTCACGTGAGCGTTATCAAGGTTATTGTCAGGCGTTGGAAGAGGCGGGGCTGAGAATCGACCCTGAGCTTGTGCTAGAAGGCGATTTTACACCTGTTGGTGGACGCAGTGCAGCAAGTAAATTATTCGCATTGCCTGTTGAACAACGTCCAACGGCCATTTTCGCGGCCAGTGATCCTATGGCATATGGCGTGTTTGCCGCTGCCGAGGAGTACGGCCTGCATATTCCTAGAGATATTGCTCTCGTTGGCTTTGATGATATTGCATCATCGGCTCACGTTCGACCTGCGTTGACTACTGTCAGACAACCCTTTTACGAGATGGGCCAGCATGGTATTAAGCTGCTTTTGTCCATGCTTAATGGCCCGCGCGTTCCGCTACGTGGTGATACTGGTTTGAATGGTTTCTTGTCATCATATTCTGCATCGTCAGAGATTGGTGTGAAAGAAAACAGCGATCCAGTGCGTATACAACTGCCTACGAGCCTGATAGTACGTGCTTCGTGTGGCTCTCCTCATCACTTCTCGGATAGCGCTATCTCAGCGTCTGGTTTGTCTTTTTAATAGTATTCTGGTGACTTGACACGCATTGTGTGTCTTGATAAATTTTTATTGCCAAAAGGAGGAAAAGAAAACGCGCGACATTCATATCCCGGAACTTATTGTGACGATTTTTGTGGATCAGTGGACGATTCATTCTCTCTCAGTGTTAGGAGGTTCTTATGACGGGTCCTTCGGTCAGAGCTAAGTTGGCAGGTAAAGTATTTACCCTGTTACTTCTCTCATTAACAACTATTCTTGCCGCCTGTGGCGGTGGTAGCACAGCACCAACGTCGACGCCTGCCCGCGCATCTATCCTGCGCGTGAATCCATCGCCAGGAAAAACGAATCCTGATCTGTTCAATCCATTCTTTACGGTGAATGGTGGTAGCTCTTTTGGTACCCAGGGTTTGCTCTATGAGACGTTGTACTTCGTTAATCTCTATAATGGTAAGGAAGAGCCCTGGCTGGCATCGAGCTATTCCTACTCCAGCGATCTGAAGACGTTGACCTTCACCATGAATTCAAAGGTAAAATGGAATGATGGTCAGCCTCTGACAAGTCAGGACGTTTTATTTTCCTTCAATTTGATGAAGAAGTATCCGGCTCTCGATCAGAACTCGATCTGGCCCACCCTTCTCAGTAATGTAACTGCACCTGACGCTAACACCGTTGCATTCACGTTGCAACATGTCGATAGCACCGCCGTGTATCGTATTGGTGCACAGCAATACATCGTTCCACAGCATGTGTGGAGTACTGTTAGCGGTGATCCATCTAAATTCACCAATGACAAGAAGCCTGTTGGTACCGGCCCCTATGTGCTTGATAGCTGGACTGCACCGTTGGTTACCTACAAGGTCAATTCAAGCTATTGGGGTATTAAGCCAGCCGTCCAGGAGATCCAGGTTCCTTCGGTAAAGGACAATACGACCGCGATCACCGATATGATCAAAGGCCAACTCGACTGGCTCGGTTCGGGTTGGGATCCCGCCCTTGATCCATCTTTCTCCGGCAAGGATCCAGCTCACAACCATACCTGGTTTGCTGCCAGTAACACGGTTATGTTGTACCTGAACCTGCAAAAGGCTCCGTTTAACAATCTGCTGGTTCGCAAAGCGATCAGTACTGCTATTAATCGCGATCAGTTGCCCCAGGGCGTCGCACAGTATGCCAAGGTTGCACATCCTACTGGCGTTATCATTCCAAACCTTAATGATTGGATTGCGCCACAACTTCAGAGCGACACTTTCTCTTATAGTACGGCCCAGGCTAAGACCTACCTTCAGAGCGCTGGTATGAAAATGGGTAGCGATGGCTTCTTCCAATTTAATGGGAAAGACTTCGCCTTAACATTGGATGTTGTCAATGGTTGGAATGACTGGGATCAAGATACTGCCTTTATCCAGAAAGACCTGACGGCTGCTGGCATCAAGGCAACAATCAATACCCAGGCTGACTACACCACCTACTATACTGCCATCTCGACCGGTGCATATGATGCCGCATTGAGCTGGACGAATAGTGGTCCTACTCCTTACTATGGCTACCAGGGTATGCTGAACAGCGCCAATTCGGCTGCTGCTGGCAAGACCATCTCTGGAACGAACTTCGAGCGCTGGGATGCGAAGACCAGCAATGGGTATTCCGCGAAGGTCGATGCTGCGCTTCTTCAGTACGAAGAGTCCAAAGATGTTACTGCTCAGAAGGCTGCTCTAGCGAATGTTGAGCAAATTATGGTTGATCAGTTGCCTGCCATTCCTTTGACGGTCAACGTCTATTGGATGGAGTATACAACGACCAACTGGACAAACTGGCCCGATGCAAGCAATCCGTATGATGCTGGTGCGCCATACCTCGCACCTGATAGCGAATACGTCATTCTTCATCTGAAAGCAGCATAGTCTCGGGGCTTATGTTCCTGAGTAGTATTCTGTGAATCTTCTTCCATCTCCTGCTTCGGCAGGGGGTGGAAGAGGGATTATATCTCTTATCAAGCCCACAGGTATCCCTCGGCAGTCAGTATCGCTTACCTGGCATCTGGCGGAAGAATGCCTGACTAAGCGCCTGAACGCAGGCATTCACTTAGACCAAAAGGAGATATCCTATGCGTTACCTGTTACGACGTGCAAGCTTCTACCTGGTGGCACTCTGGGCCTCGGTGACGTTCAATTTCATCATTCCGCGTTTGATGCCGGGTAACCCTGCTGAAGCATATATTGCAAAGGTCCGGGCGAATAACGTGACGCCACAGCTTATCCATGCGTTAGAAGCCGAATTTGGTGTAAACACCAGTATTCCTATCTGGCAGCAGTATCTCAATTATCTGGGAGATGTGCTGCATGGCAACCTGGGAATTGCCTCGTCGCAATTTCCGCAGAGCGTTTCCTCGATTCTGTGGCAGGGTTTGCCCTGGACGATCGGGCTGGTTGGTACGGCGCTCATTATTAGCTTTGCTCTTGGCACGCTTATTGGTATGCTTATCGCCTGGAAGCGGGGTTCCTTTTTCGACGTTACTCTTCCCCCGCTTCTAACATTTATCTCAGCTATTCCTTATTTCTGGATGGCATTGGGGTTAATTTACATATTTGGTGTTGTTTTAAGCGTGTTTCCTAATGAAGGTGGCTATGATATATATGGGGCGGTTCCCGGTTTGAACATCCCCTTTATCCTGAGCGTCATTCACTATTCTATTCTCCCAGTCATCACACTTGTTATTGGCTCGCTGGCTGGTTGGGTACTTACTATGCGCAATACCATGGTTACGACACTTTCGGAAGATTATGTGTTGATGGCACAGGCGAAGGGCTTGCCCGAAAGAAGAGTGATGTTTAATTATGCCGCTCGTAATGCGATCTTGCCCAGTATAACCAGTTTCTCTATCTCATTAGGCCTGGTTGTTAGCGGTGCCTTGTTGACAGAAATCGTTTTCAACTATCCCGGTATTGGCTACTACCTGTATAATGCTGTGCAAAATACTGATTATGCACTGGTTGAGGGCTGCTTCCTGGTGATTGCGATCACAGTGCTCATCGCAAATTTCCTGTCTGAGCTGATTTACGCGTTCCTTGATCCACGTGTAGGGCAAGGGAGGAATTAAACGATGCAAGTCGCTAATCTTAACAAAAACACAAACCTTGAGTCGTCTACTATTCTGGATAAGGCAAAGAGTCGTAGGGATAGTATTGTAGGAGTCATAACTGCCAACAACAAATTTTCCTTTGGTATGGGAGTCGTCCTCCTATTTGCCCTGATAGCGATTTTTGCACCGCTATTGACGCATTATAATCCTGAAGCGACTCTAGTGGTTGGAGCACACCCCCCATCGGCTGCCCATATTCTGGGAACGACGGCCCAGGGGCAGGATGTCTTGGCACAATTGATGTATGGAGCACGCATTACGCTTTTAGTAAGCTTTAGCGCTGCTACCGGCTCTACCTTATTGCAAATTCTGTTCGGGCTGAGCTCTGCTTACTTTGGCGGTGTTGTTGATGATGTGCTTTCCATGATCATCAATATCTTTCTCGTCTTACCAGGCCTGCCCTTGACTATCGTGCTCGCATCTTTAGCAAGTGCCAGTGGAGTCAGCAATAATGAGGTCATCATTACGCTGGTCTTGCTCTTTACATCGTGGCCTTATGGAGCACGCGTTCTGCGTTCTCAGACGCTTTCTTTAAAGGAGCGCGAGTTCGTATCTGCGGCCCGTGCATCTGGCGAGACATCTCTGCGTATCGTCTTCGCCGAAATCCTGCCCAATGAGTTAGCACTGGTTGCGTCTGCCTTTGTGACCACTTTTGTCTATGCCATCGGCACAGAGGTCGCCCTGGAGTTTCTCGGCCTGGGCGATGTCACGAAAAGTAGCTGGGGTGTAATGTTATACTGGGCACAGAATGGTTCTGCACTTTTAACGGGTAAGTGGTGGCTTTTTCTCCCACCTGGACTCTGTATCGCCATTCTCTGCGCGGCGCTGACATTCGTTAATTTTGGTATTGATGAACTCGCTAATCCTCGCCTGCGTCGCGATCTGAAACTGAAGCCTAATAAAAAGCAGAAGGCGGTGGCGTAATGGTAACAAATGTGCGTACAGATACGATCCTTGAGGTTAAGAATCTGAGTGTGGACTATCTGGCATCCAATGGTGCTGTCCATGCTGTGGATAACATTAGCTTTACGCTGAAACGTGGCGAGATCCTGGGCCTCGCAGGCGAGAGCGGTAGTGGTAAATCCACCCTTGCGTATGCAATATCGCGCTTGCTGCGTCCTCCCGCCGTGATCACCGATGGTTCGGTATTCTACTATCCACGTGCGAGAGAGGGTAACGATACACTGGTCACGACAACGAATATTGCACAGAATGGTAGACATAAGAATAAGAAAACCGAGTTTTTCGCGGATGGTATCGAGCGCGTAGATGTTCTGAAATTCTCGCCCGAAGAATTGCGGGCTTTTCGCTGGAATGAACTATCCATCGTGTTCCAGAGTGCCATGAATGCATTGAATCCGGTCATGACGGTCGGCAGGCAGATTATGGATGTCCTGAGAACGCATCGGCCATCGATGAGTTCTGAAGCAAGAAAACAGCGTGCCGTTGAATTATTGCGCGTGGTTGGTATTGCATCGGATCGCCTGAGCAGCTATCCTCACGAGCTGAGTGGTGGTATGCGTCAGCGTGCCATTATTGCTATTGCCCTGGCTCTCTCGCCTGAAATTATTATTATGGACGAGCCAACCACCGCCCTTGATGTAGTGGTACAGCGTGAAATTCTCACCGAGATCCTGCGTTTGCGCGAGAGCTTCGATTTCTCCGTCATCTTTATTACTCACGATCTTTCGCTGCTCCTTGAACTTGCTGATAAAGTGGCAATTATGTATGCGGGACGTGTCGTTGAGATGGCTTCGCAGCGAGATCTCTATTATCACCCACGTCATCCTTACAGCTATGGACTGCTTCACTCATTTCCCACTGTCCATGGTCCACGACGTAGAATGGCGGGTATTCCTGGTACTCCACCAGATTTACGCGCTGTACCAGCAGGTTGTGCTTTTAATCCACGCTGTCCTTTTGCTTTCAATGAGTGTAAAACAGTCGTGCCGCATTTGCAGTCTTCGGCTCTGGATGCTCAAGAGCAACTGGTTGCATGTCATCTCTACGATAGCCGATACCATGAGACGCCGCCCGCTACCACCGATCTTGCGAAGGGATACGAGGCACTGGCCGAAGGAAGGAAGGCTCAATGAGTGTAATTAATCAATCACAGGTGGAATCTGAGAAACAGACGCATCCAGAGCCTATTCTGGAAGCGAAGAATCTACGCAAGTACTTCCCTCTGCATCAATCCAATCCCCTGGCAGAGAAACACTTTGTGCATGCCGTCGAGGATACATCCATTGCATTGTATCCTGGTCGCGCGACAGCTCTGGTAGGCGAGAGTGGTAGTGGTAAGACAACGGTGGCACGTATGCTTGCACGCGTCTATGATCTCACCGCTGGTACGCTTTATTTCCGAGGTGAGCCCGTGCACCTGTCGCATCGTGCTGCCGTACTACGCGCGTATCGTCGTCACGTTCAACTGGTCTTCCAGGACCCATTTTCTTCACTCAACCCTATACACAATGTACGGTACCACCTGAGCCGACCTTTGCGTGTATTCGGGCATGCGAAAAGCAAAAAAGAGGTGAACGAGCAAGTTATGGCTTTGCTGAATAAGGTCAGCCTGACTCCAGCAGAGCAGTTTATCGAAAAGTATCCACACCAGTTGAGTGGAGGACAGAGGCAACGTATCGCGATCGCGCGTGCTCTGGCAGCGCAGCCCGAAGTGCTGCTGGCGGATGAGCCAGTATCCATGTTAGATGTCTCTATTCGACTGGATGTCTTGAATCTTATGTTGCGTTTAAAGGATGAAGAGAAGCTTGCTCTGTTGTTTATCACACATGATATTGCCAGTGCTCGCTATTTTGCGGAAGATACACTGGTTATGTATGCAGGTCAGATGGTCGAGGGTGGACCAAGCGATGGTGTGATTCAACAGCCAAAGCATCCTTATACGCAATTATTGCTCTCAGCAGCGCCAGACCCTGATCGTTTAGGTCCCGATGGGAAGAGTCTGATGACGCTGCCAGCGCGTGGTGAAATTCCTAGCCTGATCCGCCCTCCCAATGGCTGCCGCTTCCACCCACGTTGCCCACATGCAATGCCCGAGTGTCGAGATCATTTCCCAGGTCGCACCGATCTTGGGGGTGGTCACTGGACGCATTGTTTCCTCTATGGTGATGGAGGAGCGCAATCTCCTATTATAGTCACAAAGGCCCCGTCAAGGATGAAGATCGAGGGACAAAATGGATTTGAAACGCCTAATGAAAAGAAGCAGGAGAATGCATGAGCATTAGTGACAACGTACAAGCACAGACAATAACTGAGGCTGCTCTGGCGGCCTCTTTTCCCGCAAAATTTCTCTGGGGGTCAGCAACAGCCGCCTATCAGATCGAAGGTGCGACCCATGAAGATGGCCGAGGATTATCTATATGGGATCAATTCTCCGCCACGCCCGGTAAGATCAATCAGGGCGACAACGGTGATATTGCCGCAAATCATTATCATCTTGTCTCAGAGGATGTTGCGATCATGACCCAATTGGGCCTGGGAGCGTATCGCTTCTCTATTGCATGGTCGCGCATTCTTCCCACAGGCAGGGGAGCTGTGAATGCTGCTGGCCTGGATTTTTATGATCGCCTGGTAGATACACTTCTGGCACGCGGCATTCAGCCCTTTGCAACCCTCTATCACTGGGATCTCCCATTAGCTTTGCATGATGAAGGTGGCTGGCTGAAGCGCGATACGGCTTATGCTTTTGCCGACTATGCTGAGATCGTCGCACAGCGCCTGGGTGATCGGGTCGCCGGGTGGATTACGCACAATGAGCCATGGTGTGCCGCATATCTTGGCTATGGTATTGGTGTTCATGCACCAGGTATCAAAGATCGGCAGGCAGCTATCGTTGCTGGACATCATATCTTGCTTGCTCATGGTCTGGCGGTACCACGTTTGAGAGCGCAGGTTCCAAATGCTAAGGTTGGCATAACGTTGAATTTTACTCCTGCCTATCCTGCCGATAATCGTCCAGAAACCCTACGTGATACAGCCCGCGCAGATGCATTTAATAATCTCTGGTTTCTGGAGCCATTATATCGTGGTAGCTATCCTGAGCATCTTTTCGAGGATATGGAACTTGCACCACCGCCTATACAAGATGGTGACTTTGATATCATCATGGCTCCAACGGATTTCCTTGGCGTTAATAATTATACCCGTTCGCTCATTATTGGGGGATCAACACCCATGCTTCCTGACAACAGCACAGTTGTCGCACCGGTGCCGGGAGCCTGTTATACTGAAATGCCATGGGAGATCTATCCCCAGGCTTTGCGAGATCTTTTGCTCCGTTTGCACAATGAATACCATGTGCCAGCACTGTATGTCACAGAAAATGGAGCGGCGTTTGCGGATGACTGGGATGGTATGAGTGATACCGTCAACGATCCCCGTCGGATTGCGTTTTTGCAGGATCATGTCAGTGCTATTGCTGAAGCGTTGCAACAGGGTGCTCCGATTGCAGGCTATTTCGTCTGGTCGTTGCTGGACAACTTTGAATGGGCTGAAGGCTACAGTAAACGCTTTGGTATTGTGTATGTTGACTACTCAACACAACGTCGTGTTATAAAAGCGAGCGGTCACTGGTACTCATCATTTATTACAGCTTATCATCAGGAACATTCAGCATAACTCATCGGCTATCTATATAGAGGAGACAATGTATGTCTTTCGACCAGTTTTCATTTGATGCTAAAATAGGAGTCAATGGTGACTCCTATCCTGCCCAATCCTCCTTGCAGCACATGTCACGTCGCTGCATTATGAACCTGAGCATCAAGGCAGTAAGAATAGTTGGCCTGGCGTCTGGTGGCCTATTTTGTACTGCATGTGTATCTGCACTGAACAATGGCGTAGAAGTAGAGGGGAGTACTCCCCTCTTCCTTTTGCTTCTGTCCTGATCTTCATCTTGAAATGACCAGATAGTTCTGTCTAGTGCGCCTGAGCTGTATATTTTGTGATATAAATGTAGTAATGAGGAAGTAGAAAGTGACGTATGAGTTCCAGGCTCCTCCAACTAGCTGGTTGCTTGTTTTGTATGTGTGGTTGATTGCATAAAGAGTGATGAACATGTGTGGGTTTTTGTATCATGCGGAGTAATTGCGCGTTATATTAAATAGATGTGAACCCATTGACAGGCATTGGCGACTGATATATTCTAACACTAGTGTATGTTCTGAGAGTAAATAATTGGTAACAGTGCTCATATAGCCCTGCGGAAAGGTTCCCGATAATGAAGTTAACAATGAAAGGGGATTATGGCCTGCGAGCTATGCTCGATATGGCTGCTTATTATGGACAGGGCCCGATTGAAAGCTCGGATATAGCCAGACGACAGTATGTCCCGGAGCAATATCTGGATCAAATTCTCATGGCATTGCGCAAAGAGGGTCTGGTAAAAAGCATTCGTGGGCCAAAGGGTGGGCATATGTTAGCCAAACATCCGGGGCAGATCTCGATGGCTCAGGTGATGCAAGCCCTGGAGGGGTATGTCCCACCGATGGAATGTTTACCGAATCCAGATTTTTGCAAGCTTTCCCCTGGTTGTGCGCTGCGCGAAGTATGGCAAAAAATCGATGAGATGACGCAGCAGATCCTTGGCTCTACGACCATAGAAGAACTGGCACAACGGCATAGAACGGAAGAAAGCACGGAGACGATGTATTATATCTGATTGCGAAATGCTTTGTAGTAGTAGGGAATGGGACGAGTGGAATAGGAAAATGGGGGTTGGTAGCACGTGGTTGAAGCAGTAAAGAAACGCAAATTGATTGCTGTAGTGGAGGACGATCCACGCCTGGCGGAGTTATTCTATGATATTCTGGAGGGGTTTGGCCCGTGGAGGCTCCAGATTTTTCCTGATGGGCAATCGGCGAAAGACCAGTTGCCTGAGATAGGGGCGTGCCTGATTTTGTTAGATGTGGGATTACCGAATCTAGATGGAGTGTCCCTTTACAAAATACTACGCGGTCACAGCAGTACGAAAAATATCCCCATCGTTATTATTACCGGAAGCTATGATTGGGAACTACACCGGATGGGATTACAAACAGGACTTCTCCTACGCAAGCCATTCAATGTACACGAGTTGCTTAATATCGTCGAGGCTTTGCTACCGGAGGAGAAGGAAGGCTAGCGCACTATGGCCCCGTGGGCAAAAAATGTCACTGATTTGATTGGTCGGACACCTCTTATCGAACTCAAGCGCTTCGCCACTGGTGCGGAAGCAACCTTTCTGGCAAAACTAGAGATGTTTAGTCCGGGGGGCAGTACAAAAGATCGCGCCGCCCTTAAAATGATCCAGGAAGCCGAGGCACAGGGTTTGCTGCGCCCTGGTAGCACCATCATGGAATCGACCAGTGGCAATATGGGCGTTTCGCTTGCCTGGGTTGCAGCCGCTCGTGGCTATCATTGTATCCTCACTATGCCTGATACCATTAGCCTGGAACGGCGCTTGCTTTTGCAGCGCTTTGGTGCACAGGTGCTGCTCACTCCCGGTGGGCAGGGTATGCGTGGAGCAATCAACAAAGTGATCGAACTACGCACGTCGCTTCCCAATTCCTGGTATCCCCAACAATTCTATAATCAGGCCAATCCTCGTGCACATCGCGATGGAACCGCCGCTGAAATCTGGGAAGAGACAGGAGGCGAGGTTGATATGGTGGTCATCGGGGTTGGCACAGGTGGGACGCTTACGGGTGTTGCGGAAGGCTTGCGTGCTCATAAGCCAGGATTGGAAGTTGTAGCCGTTGAACCTGCCTCTTGCGCCGTCCTTTCAGGCAAGCGTCCAGGTCCCCATCGTATCGAAGGATTGGGTCCTGGCTTTCTTCCCGATACGTTGCATGTCGACCTGATTGACCGCGTTATTCCTGTTACTGATGACGATGCGATTGCCACTGCGATCAGTGTCATGGAAAAAGAAGGATTGTCAGTTGGCATTAGCAGCGGCGCTGTCGCATGGGCGACGTTACAGGAAGCGCATAAGGAACAAAATCGCGGAAAGGTAATCGTAACCATTTTTCCGAGTGCCGCCGAGCGTTATTTGCATACGATTCTGTTTGACGACCTGAGAAACAGTAATCCACATAAATAAGTCTCTGCATTTTCCTCTTTATGAGAAAATGCAGAGACTTATAAAAAGGGAATAAAATCCTCCCTATGCGCGTTTATTAGAGTAATGATATGTTGTCATAGCGTATCGAATGGTTATGTTGTGAGATGGGGATGTAAATAGTTGCGTCTATAAAACCATTAGTGCTAATTTGCTAAAACTCGTTAAAAAAGTATTGACACACTCACATAAAGGTTGTATAATTACCACTTGCCAACATGTGTATACTGGTACTAGGATGTTGTGAGTTTCCGCCAGGGCAGAAAGCTGACAGCAACAAAAAGAGACACTTAACGACGATCCCACCCTCCGAGGATACTGCATTTGAGAATGCTTCATCAAGCTTATAGAAGAGGATATTGCTATAAATCGCAAGACAGGTAACCTTCAATTCATTGTGGGGAACTGTATGGTGCAGGTTACCGCAATGCCTTCGAACAATGAAAGCGACGCACAATTCATGTTGCTCTATATGTGAGCAAGAAGGATCGTGTGGCGTTCTTTTGTTCTCTATAGACTGATGCTTCAGGTGTTCTGCGGAGGCGATAAACGTGTGCAGGAAGTGAGGGGGAGATGGCAAACACAGCGTATTGGGTAGAAAAGTAGGAGTAACCGCTTGCATTTGCTATGAGCGGTTACTTTTCTTACCATAGACCGTTTCACAAAACAGGCATTATTAAGCATTTATCTAATTTTTCCGTTTCCTTGTTTATGAGATAGAGGCCCGATTTTCCGTGTCTCTCGCATTCCTCTATGAGCGACGACCAGGTGAGAGGAGAACCCTGATTATGGCAGTAAACACCAAGGCTGTAGCGTTGCCGGAGCGTGTTTCGTTCGCACGCATCCCGGACATTCGGCCTATGCCGGGTCTTATACAGATCCAGCTCGACTCTTTTGAATGGTTTAAGAAAGAAGGTTTACGCGAACTTTTTGAAGAAATCTCTCCTATTGAAGACTTTACAGGCAAAAATCTCAGCCTAGAATTTATCGTACCTCCTGATCCCTTTGGCAAACCGAAGTACAGCGAGGATGAGTGTCGTGAGCGCGATGCTACCTATAACGCACCCCTCACTGTAAAGGCCCGACTGATTAATAAAGAGACGGGTGAAATCATCGAGAAGGATATCTTCATGGGTGATTTCCCCTTGATGACGAAGGAAGGTACATTTATCATCAATGGCGCAGAGCGCGTGGTGGTAAGTCAGCTCGTTCGTTCTCCAGGCGTCTACTTTACTGTCGATGAAGATGCCACAACCGGTAAAAAGCTCTTTGCTGCTAAACTTATTCCAGGTCGTGGTGCGTGGTTGGAGTTTGAAACGAGCAATAAGAATCTGCTCACGGTCAAAATTGATCGTAAGCGTAAGTTGCCCGTTACTACGCTGCTGCGTGCTATCGCTACCCTGGCGAAAGAACAGTGGCATTCTGAAGAACTGGATCTCTCAACGGACCAGGGCATTCTCGATGCTTTTGCCGGAGTAGATAATGATGCTACTATCCGTTATATACAAGCCACTCTAGACCGTGACCCCGTGAAGAAAGAGGACGAGGCGCTGCTCGAACTATATAAAAAGTTGCGCCCCGGTGATCCTGCGACATTGGATAATGCTCGTTCGCTGGTCAAGAACCTCTTCTTTAATCCTCGTCGTTACGATCTGGGTAATGTTGGACGCTACAAGCTGGATCGCAAACTGGATCTTGCAATTCCCCAGAGTCAGCGCATCTTGACGATGGATGATCTGGTGAATATTGTGCGTCGCCTCGTCTCTTTGAACAATGGTCGTGGGCGTAAGGATGATATCGATCATCTGGGTAACCGGCGTGTGCGCTGTGTAGGTGAATTGATTCAAGCGCAGTTCCGCGTAGGTCTACTACGTATGGAACGCGTTGTGAAAGAGCGCATGAGCATTCAGGAGCCTGGGCAGGCCACACCAAATGCATTAATCAACATTCGTCCCGTTGTTGCGGCGATGAAAGAATTCTTTGGTGGTAGCCAGCTTTCGCAGTTTATGGACCAGACCAATGCTCTTGCAGAGATCGGTCACAAACGGCGTCTCTCGGCCCTTGGTCCTGGTGGTCTCTCTCGTGAGCGTGCAGGTTTCGATGTTCGTGACGTGCACCAATCACACTATGGCCGTATCTGCCCAATTGAGACTCCAGAAGGTCCAAACATTGGTTTGATTGGTAACCTGGCAACATACGGCCAGATTAACCCTTATGGCTTCATCGAGACGCCATATCGTAGAGTATACAAGCGTCTACCCGCCAATGATCGTCGTCTGATCGGTCGCGAGTTCCGAGGTGTTGTGGGACACGAGCGCGAGGATGTCAAGACGGAAGATGGCAAGGTACTCATCAAAGGGCGTGAGCGCGTTCGTGTGGATGAGGCGCTTTTTAATAAACTTTCTCAGCTTCTGGGAAATACTGAAGTTCGTATCAGGTCGTTTGTGACTGATGAAGTAGAATATCACACAGCCGATGACGAAGAAAACTTCTGGATCGCTCAGGCCAATGTTAAGTTGTCACCCATTAACGAGTTTGATACAGATCGTGTGTTGGCACGCTATCAAGGTGATTTTGCCGAAGAGCGTTCCGACAGTATCGATTTTATGGACGTCTCACCGCGTCAGACAGTGAGTGTGGCAACCGCGCTTATTCCGTTCCTGGAACATGATGACGTGAACCGCGCACTTATGGGTGCAAACATGCAACGTCAGGCTGTTCCTTTGCTCCGACCACAGTCGCCTATCTGTGGCACCGGTATCGAGCGCCAGGTGGCTATCGACTCCGGTCAGGTGCTTATCAGTCGTGTTGAAGGTGAAGTGGTTTCAGCAACGGCACGGCATATTGATATCATCGACGAGCAGGGCGAGGTACACGTCTATCGTTTGCGTAAATTTGTACGCTCCAATGCTGGCACCTGCATCAACCAGAGGCCAATCGTCAATAAAGGTGATTATGTCAATGCTGGACAGGTGATTGCGGATAGTTCTTCGACGGAAAATGGTGAAGTAGCGCTGGGGCAGAACATTCTGGTAGCTTTCATGAGCTGGGAAGGTGGCAACTTTGAGGATGCCATTTTGATCAGTGAGCGTATTGTGCGTGAAGATCTCTTCACCTCAATCCACATTGAGAAATACGAGATTGATGCCCGTGATACGAAGCTGGGACCTGAAGAGATCACACGCGACATCCCCAATGTAGGTGAAGAAGGCTTGCGCAACCTTGATGAGCGCGGCATCATCTATGTCGGAGCTGAGGTAGGTCCGCAAGATATCCTGGTTGGTAAGATTACTCCTAAGGGTGAAACTGAGCTAACCGCGGAAGAGAAGTTATTGCGTGCCATCTTTGGTGAGAAGGCTCGTGAGGTCAAAGACACATCCTTGCGTGTTCCGCATGGTGAGCGTGGTAAGGTTGTTGAGGTCAAGGTCTTCGCACGCGAGGCGGGGGATGAGTTGCCTCCAGGCGTCAACCAGTTGGTACGTGTAAGTATTGCGCAGAAACGAAAAATCGGAGCAGGTGACAAGATGGCAGGTCGCCACGGCAACAAAGGAGTCATCTCCAAAGTGTTACCGATTGAAGATATGCCTTTCCTGCCCGATGGATCGCCAGTGGATATCATTCTAAATCCACTCGGTGTACCGCACCGTATGAATATCGGTCAGATTATGGAGACCCACCTTGGCTGGGCGGCCAGCGTGTTGGGCTTCAAGATCGCAACGCCGGTTTTCGACGGAGCTACCGAGGAAGATATCGAAGATATGTTACGTCGTGCTAATCTGCCGGAAACAGGGAAAGTACAGCTGTATGACGGTCGAACAGGGGAGCCTTTCGATCATCCCGTCACGGTAGGTTATACCTATATGTTGAAACTGGCCCACCTGGTTGAGGACAAAGTTCATGCTCGCTCAACCGGTCCTTACAGCTTGATTACGCAGCAGCCGCTGGGTGGTAAAGCACAGTTCGGAGGCCAGCGCTTCGGAGAGATGGAAGTCTGGGCACTGGAGGCATATGGTGCCGCCAATATCCTGCAAGAGATTCTGACGGTGAAGTCGGATGATGTAGTAGGACGTGTCAAGACATACGAAGCGATCGTCAAAGGTGAGAATATCATGGAGCCAGGCGTTCCTGAATCCTTCAAAGTGTTGGTGAAGGAACTGCAAAGTCTAGGTATCAACGTGGAGGTTCTCAATGAAGACGAACAGAAAATCCAGTTTGTTGAAGATACCTCAAACGATGTGATGCCGGAACTAGGTATTAATCTATCCGGTTTCGAAGGCGATCAGTAATAGAGGCTTCTCTATTATGCATCATGCCAGTTCCTTGCATTTAAGCAAGGAACTGGTGCGGTGCATCTGTCCTTGTTATCTACATTAGAGAGAGATGCCTTGCACCGTCCCAGGCCAGAGCCTGGCGCATATTGCGCTGCAGGATGGTGTATACAGGAGGTAGCATGCTCGAAGTAAACGATTTTAATGCTATTCGTATCAGCCTTGCCAGCCCCGAGCAGATTCGCGGTTGGAGCTATGGCGAGGTAACGAAACCGGAAACAATCAACTACCGTACACTCAAGCCGGAGAAAGATGGCTTGTTCTGCGAGCGCATCTTCGGACCTACAAAGGACTGGGAGTGTTACTGTGGTAAATATAAAAGAGTGCGTTTTAAAGGCATCGTCTGTGATAAATGCGGCGTTGAGGTAGCACGTTCAAAAGTGCGTCGTGAGCGCATGGGTCATATCGAACTGGCATCACCTGTGAGTCACATCTGGTACTTCAAAGGAACACCCAGTCGTATCGGTCTCTTGCTTGACCTCTCGCCACGCAACCTTGAGCGTATTCTGTACTTTGCCCTCTATGTGGTCACCAACGTCGACGACGAGGCCCGCCAGCGTGAGTTGATGCGCCTGGACGAAGAGACGGCGGCTCTGGCACAAGATATGGATGGCAAGGTTGTAGAGCGTATTAACAGCCTGCGTGTGCAGCGTGATAATGCAACGCGTGATGTTGATACACGTTCCCAATCCAGCCGTCAAGAGATTGAAGAGCGCCGTGAGCAAGATCTTGAAGCTGCTCGTGAGGCTGAAAGCGATACGCTGGCAACCCTGCGAGAAGCTATGGGGACTGTCACAGAAGATGACATCATTTTTGCTCCAACCGATCATGTGATCGTCAAGCAGGGAGATGCCGTTAACTCTAAGCACCTTGATATCCTGGAGCGCGTTGCTGAAACCGCCCGTAATGCCATTGCAGAGCAGGCGCGACGCGAGGCTGACGAAGCTCAATCTGAGAGCAAGCGTGAGTCAGATCGTCTGGGCATTGAGTACCAGGGTCAGATCGACTCCGCGCAAACGAATCTTGAGAAAGAGCGTACCGAGACCCGTCAGCGTATCGATCAATTAAGGCGCGACCTCGAAGGCCTTAAGAAGATGGATCTGCTCCAGGAGAATCGTTATCGTGAGTTAAAAGATAACTTCAGTGATGTATTCCGTGCTGGAATGGGTGCAGAGGCTGTACGTGAATTGATCGCCGATATCAATCTAGAGAAACTCTCGAACGATCTGCGTCAGGAGATCAGTTCAAGTGTGGGGCAGAGACGCAAAAAGGCTACAAAGCGCCTGAAGGTCGTTGAAGCATTCCGCAAATCGAACACCTCGCCTGAGTGGATGATTTTGACTGTTTTGCCAGTGTTGCCGCCGGACCTGCGTCCTATGGTACAACTGGATGGTGGTCGTTTCGCCACTTCAGACCTGAATGATCTCTATCGCCGTGTGATCAACCGTAACAATCGACTCAAACGATTGCTTGAGTTGGGCGCACCAGAGATCATCATTCGTAACGAGAAGCGTATGTTGCAGGAAGCTTGCGACGCCCTGATCGACAACGGACGGCGTGGTCGTGCTGTTGCTGGATCTGGCAATCATAAGCTGAAGAGCCTGTCTGATATGCTCAAAGGCAAACAGGGACGCTTCCGACAGAACCTGCTTGGTAAGCGTGTTGACTACTCTGGTCGATCGGTAATTGTGGTTGGACCAGAGCTGAAGCTGCACCAATGTGGGCTACCAAAGCGTATGGCGCTAGAATTGTTCAAGCCGTTTGTTATGCGCAAATTGGTGGAACAAAACTTTGCTCATAACATCAAGAGTGCTAAGCGTTTTGTGGAGCGCGTTAAGCCAGAAGTATGGGACGTGCTGGAAGAAGTCATTAAAGACCATCCAGTCCTGCTGAACCGTGCACCAACACTGCACCGCCTGGGTATTCAAGCCTTTGAAGCGGTTCTGGTTGAAGGGAGTGCTATTCAACTGCATCCCCTGGTCTGTTCGGCATTCAATGCAGACTTCGACGGTGACCAGATGGCGGTCCATGTACCACTTTCTGATAAAGCACAGGATGAAGCCCGCCAGTTTATGATGTCGACGCGTAATCTGCTCTCGCCTGCCAGTGGTGAGCCGTCAATCGGTGCTAGCCAGGATATGGTGCTTGGTTGTTTCTACCTGACGCAGGAGCGCCCTGAGAAGAAGGGTGCGGGCCGTGTCTTTACTGACTCGACCGAGGCACTATTGGCGTACCAGCATGGTATCATTGAACTGCAGGCACGTATCAAAGTACGTCTGGGTGTTATTGATGTTTATGATGAGCCGCCTCCTGAAAAGCTGACGTTGCATAGTACTGGTAAGCCTGTTGAGACGACAGTTGGGCGTATCATTTTTAATGAAGCCTTGCCCGAACGAATACGCTACAAGAACTATGCGATGAAGAAAGAGAACTTGAAACAGATCATTGCTGAATGTTTCAAGGAATATGGGCGTGCTAAGACGACAGAGTTGGCCGACGAGATCAAACGTCTCGGTTTCTTCTATGCTACAAAGGCCGGTACCACCATTGCCATTAGCGATGTCAGGGTTCCAACGGGCAAGCAGGAAGAACTGGATAAAGCCGATGCCAAAATCTTTGAGCTAGAAGAGCAATATCGTGATGGTTTGATCACTGATAATGAAAAGTATCAGCAGACCGTCGATGCGTGGAACGAGGCAACGGATAACGTGACCAAAATGGTTGAGGCAACACTTGATCCCTTTGGTTCGATCTACACCATCGCCAAGTCGGGAGCGACAAAAGCGAAGTTCCAGCAGATTCGTCAGCTCTCTGGTATGCGTGGATTGATGGCCAGTCCGTCCGGAAAAATTATCGCAATTCCTATCCGTGGAAATTTCCGCGAAGGATTGAGCGTTCTGGAGTACTTTATCAGTAGCCATGGTGCTCGTAAAGGTCTGGCCGATACAGCATTGCGTACTGCTGAGTCTGGTTACCTGACGCGCCGTTTGATTGACGTAGCACAGGATGTTATTGTCACAGAAGAAGATTGTGGTATAACTGATGGCCTGCTGATTACGGATGCAGATTCCAGAGATATGGGCCTGGATGGCATGCGTAGCCGTCTCATTGGACGTGTGTTAGCCGAGGCGATTCCCAATTTTGATCAAATCGAAGTCGGTGATGAACTTACTGATGAAATCGTCGATGAGATTGTCAATGCGGGTATCACAGCGGTCCGTGTGCGTTCGGTGTTTGCTTGTTTGGCACCGAGAGGCATCTGTCGCAAGTGTTACGGACGTGACCTGGCAGCGAATGCGCTGGTACGTATTGGCGCAGCCACTGGCATCGTCGCGGCTCAGTCCATTGGTGAGCCTGGTACTCAGCTAACCATGCGTACTTTCCACACAGGAGGTATCGCTGGTGCTCAGGGAGACATCACACAAGGCTTGCCACGTGTCGAAGAACTCTTTGAAGCTCGTGTACCGAAGGATAAGGCAGAGATAGCTGAGATCGATGGAGTCGTCGAGATCATAAAAGACGAAGGCACCAACGTTCGTACAG
>JACDAE010000419.1 GCA_013695595.1 Ktedonobacteraceae bacterium
CTCCATCCTTGCCCCCAGGCTGCGTAATTTCACATCCAGTTGTTCGTAGCCGCGCTCGATATGGTCTATTCCATAAATCTCGGATGTGCCCTCGGCACAAAGGGCGGCGAGGATGTAGGAGCAGCCAGCACGAATATCGGGGATGTAGAGACGCGTGCCCTTGAGTGGTGTAGGACCACGCACAACGCAGCTATGCATGTACTGCTTTTCACGGAAGCGGCAGGGAACTTCACCCAGACATTTGGGATAGAGGCCGACATGGGCACCCATACTTTCCAGGGTGCTGGTATACCCAAAGCGATCCTCGTAGATCGTCTCGTGCACGACAGACATCCCCTCCGCCTGGGTAAGCAAAACAACAAAAGGTTGCTGCCAGTCGGTCATAAAACCAGGATGGACATCGGTTTCCAGCGCGATTGCAGGGGGAGCTTTGCCATCTCCAATAAAACGAATGCCAGCATCATCAATCTCAAAGCGCAGGCGCATCTTGGAGAGCGTATTCAGAAACGTAATCAGAGTATCCTGCTGAGCACCACGCAGGTAGACATTTCCCTTTGTCAGATACGTGGCAATGGCGAGCGAGACAGCTTCATTACGATCACTGAGCAAGGTATGACTCGCACCATGCAACTGATCAACACCTTCTATAACGATGCGCCGATCAACGCGTATCTCGATGATGGCACCCATCTTCTGCAAGAACTTGATCAGGTCGATGATCTCTGGCTCGGTTGCAGCATTCTCGATAATGGTTACACCTTTTGCCAACGAACCTGCAATCAAGAAGTTCTCGGTTGCCATAACGCTAGGAAAAGGGAGTTTGATGGTTACGCCTTGCAACCGTTTCGAGATAGAGCATTCGTAGTGCCCCTCATGCTCGACGATATTGGCACCCATCAGACGCAAACCTTCAATATGATAGTTGACTGGACGTGGTCCGATACGATCACCGCCTGGTTTAGGAATGATCGCTTCTCCGCAACGGTGAAGCAAAGGGCCAAGCATCAGCACTGCTATACGGTTCAGGCCACCAACCTCAGTTGAAACCGTTGTTTTGTTGATGCGAGAGGTATGAATGGTAAGAGTATGGTCCACCAATTCTACCTGGGACCCTATATCTTCACAAAGTCTGGTTGTCAGATAGAAATCGCCAAGCAAAGGAACATTGCGCAAAACACAGGGTTCACTTGTAAGCAAGCTTGCGATAAGCATCTTTGTCACCGCATTTTTTGCGCCGCTGACACTAACTTCTCCATACAGCGGTGTACCTCCCGTTACAAGATAGTGGGGGGCATGCAGGGCCTGTGTATCTTCATAATCCACGTGTTCTACTACTCCTTTTAGAGTTACCCGGAGCCTTCCATAGCCAGCGAAGAGCATTCAAGCGGGATGGATGGGTGACAACATTTTTGCGAAGGTGCGTACGTGCTGATGTATCTTGCTGGTCAACTGCATCGAATAGATCAAGAAAACAATTGACGCTCTGCGCAACACCTTCAACCATCAGGTAGCCTGAGGGTTTGACGGCATCACCAACCAGATAGAGGCCGGGTAGCGCGGTTGCCGATTGTGCATCTTCGCCCTGGGCGACGCGATTCACTGGCCACTCGCCGCGATAGGTTCCCATCGTGAGTATACGGCAGTGCGCGTCAAACGTCTCGCCGAAGAGCATGTGCAGATCCGCAAGGGCGAGTGCACGCTCCTCCTCAACATTATTGCTCTGGATAACCTGGTGGCTGATCAGGAGATGTTTCCCTGCGGGTGCAAGGCTCGGATCGCTATTGGTTGGCTGTACCATGCCAGCAATGCGCTGCGTATCCAGGCAATACATAATGCCACGATGAGGGATTAGCGAAACATCACTCAGAATATGCACTTTGAGACCGACGGCCTCATTTAACAAATGTGAGTTCTCATCCTCCTCAGCAGGTTTCAACACCTCCGCCTGCGTGACACGATGACCAGAGAGTAATGCATCCGTCGCACGTGGACCGATATCGCTGACAATTAAGGGCGCGGAAAGCAGCGTTTCTTCTTTCGTTGCCCGGTCACGCACATGTACACCCGTCACATGACCATTCTCCTGGAGAATCTGGAGAACATCACAAGAGAGGCGAATTATGCCGGAGCGATCACGAACATGCTGCTCTAACTGTTGTGCAAGTTTGCCACATCCTCCCTCAACGATCGCAGGAGCGCCATAACTAAACATATTTTTCGTGGTCTGAACGACCTCGGCAGTGCTCACCTGATGCAATTCAAGGCTGAGAGCGAACCGCGAAATGCGCTCGAAAAAGGCCACCAGTTGAGGGTTACGCGCGACATTAATATGGCGTGCAAGCCAGACATCGAAAGGCACCTTGCGCTCGTCGGCGGATAAGGGGCGCAGAAACATCAAGTACCCAAGGCGCGTAAACCAGAAGAACTGACGTAAGCCCAAAAATTTGAAAACGCCAAGCAGACCACGTGAACGATATTGCTTTCCGTGAACATGAAACGAGCCAAACACATCGGCATCGAAGAAACGGTGCGGCACGTTGAGGCGCTGGAGCATAGTAGATAACACACCACTGCTCCCAAACGGAACCATGTGTACGGCCCCGGTGCTGACCTGGACCCCTTGAAACGTCTTTGCAGTAAAACGACCGCCACAATGAGGAAGTCGTTCTATCACAACCACCCGCTTCCCTCGCTGGAGTAACTCAGCAGCACTGAGCAGGCCACCGAGACCCGCGCCAATTACAATAGCATCAAAAACATCGCGTTGTAGCGATGAAGCAGATGCATGGACAGTGGGAGCATCAAGGATGATGCCCCCTTCACCAGCAGGGAGTTGTTTGTACATGTGTTTACCCGAAGGTACCTTTATCTCTCGTCTTCGCTGATCATGTTGCGTAAAAGACTATTGCATTCAGCCATAGTATTGAGGACGCTTTGATGAAGCTGGAACACTTTATTCAGTTCACGGGCTTTGCGTGCGAGCTTTGTTACATACTCAATGTCACGAGGATTATTCATCACATCTTCCATCAATTGCAACAATTCAGCCCAGGCCAGCGCCTCACGAGTACGCGCCACATCGGCGATGGTATTATCCATGCGCTCGGAGACCTTACGTACGCCTGTGCGCAATTGATTTGCAGCCTGAGCAACCTCAGCATCATGAGCCTGCAAGGCCTCTTGAGTTGAGTGCAGTTGTTGCTGCAATGACATTACCTGTCCATCTAATGTGGAGAGGGCTGCCGTCAAGTCTGTCATATCTGGTAGTGTGGGTTGTGACAGCTTGGAAAGGCGATTAAACGACACGTCGGAGTCGTTAGTTGAGGGTGCAGTAGTCACTGGTGTACTCTCCGCGACATAAGATGGGTCTGCCGGAGCAGACGAATACGAAAATGAAGGAGCAGGTTCGGGCGTGAAAGATGGAGTGCTGGCCGCTGGCGCAGAGTTCGCATAGGAAACAGGCGCAGCAGCAGGCAACGGTGTAGAGAGCACAGATGGCGCAGAACCATTTGTGGCAGCAGCGACCGCGACAGGCTCAGGCACTACTTCTGGTACGGGTGCCGCAACCTCTGGTTGATTAGCGGGTGTCTGGTCTACTTCCATTGAGCTTGTGCCATAATCATCATTAGAGGCAATTGTACGCTGGTCATCATCCTGAGTACGATAGGTCTGAGGCTCATAAGGAACAGCAATGGTAGGCATATTTTCCACATTATCAGCAACGGAGCCAGCGACCTGGAAGATGAGTTCATGTTCACCAATACCCAGGTGATCGCCATCGTTGAGTTCCACAGGTACGAGTTCTTCGATCTGTTGACCATTGACAAAAGTACCATTCGCACTGCGCTCGTCACGGACCGTATAGCGTCCATTTTCATGATGCACCGTAGCATGGCGGCGTGAAGTCAGTTTATCTTTTGATAACAATATATCGCTATTTGGTGCCCGGCCAATAGTGGTTTCGGGCTTATCAAGCAGGTATTCCTGCAAGGCCTCGCCATTTTCTGAGCGTAAAGTGAAGCGGGCGGGCTGTTCAGCAGCATCGTTGTGAGGCTGGGCAGTAGGGGCAGAGGAATAGGGGAGATCTGCACCTGGATCTGCGATAGTTGAACCGGCTTCGTCGGGCCATCCCCCAGAAGAGGCGGGTGCAGCATTAAGCGCCACGCCCCAATCATCGGGGGCTGCAACCGTTGCATCACTCGCAGACTGTGCCTGCTGCGGTACATTAGCGGGGGCTGCGGAGAGACGATGGCCGCAACTCAAGCAGAAATTATCCCCAGGCCGCGTTTCGGCCCCGCAATAAGGACACTTATCCTTATCCATCATAAAAATTCCTCCCATTTATAGCACGCATAAACCGATATACATGCAAGCGCAAAAACTTCTGTCATTATACCAGAAGGGAAACTTGAGCGTCGAGGGGATTGCCCTAGAAGAACCACCCTATACGACCAATTGTACGCCGAATACGACGGCGGATATTATTATAAACGATCCAGGGGACCAAAAACACCAATACTATAGCGATTAAGAAAAGACAACGCAAGCCAGGGATAAATGCGGCCAATACTCCTAACAAGACAAGTGAGGCCAGAGCAACAGCAATGACAACGACCACTGCCAAAATAGCCTTTTTCAACACTTCGTCATTATTGAGAGATTGTCCCAATGACGCATTTTGTGAAGCAAAGCCCAATGATTCCATAGGGGATGCTCCATTACCACCTAATGACTGCTGCTGCTGATAGCCAGGATTGGCGCTCGCCCAGGGCGGTACCTGCGATTGTGATTGATAGCCAGGATTAGCACTTGCCCAGGGTGGTACCTGCGATTGTGGCTGATCTTGCGTTCCTGGTGCCTCTAATACGGTACCACAATTCGTACAAAAACGACTATTCGATGTTAATACAGCATTGCAATGTGGGCAGCTATTAGTCATAAGCCTCTCCTCGATTAAGCAAAAGGAAGTTCTGACGAGACGTGTATACTTCCAGAAAGTAGCCTTTATGATGCAGGAACCCAACTCACATCAGGCTGTAACGCACTAAAAAACTGTTGTAAAGCATCCATCTTATTCTGAGAAGAGAAGACGATACTCGTGGTACCATGAGCACCTGAGCAGATTTGCACAGGATCTTGAGAAGCTGGAGTTGCCTTCGTGCCACTATTTGCAGCCGCGTTACATCGAAGGGTTGCACCTGCCGAACGTTGTGGGGCTTCTGAGAGAGTGAGAGAGCTATGATCTGGCAAGATATACCCAATCACAAAATTGCCCCCTAGAATAGGATCATGGACCGTGCCAGAAGCACTGACAAGGCAAGAGCCATTTGGCAAAGTGATGGGTAGATAGACAGTAAAACCCAACATTGGTTTGACCTGCACCCAATCGGTCAAGGTGGTCGCTGGCCCAGAAGTAATGCCTGGAGTTCCTGAAGCCGCCAGATTGCGAAACACCATAACAGGCTTCCCACACCATGGCACCTGAGAGAGATTCAGCGTTGCGGGTGTTAGTGTGGGTTTCGGCTTAGGGGTAGTGGCGACAGTGCCTCCAAAACTGGGGCCGGAGCACGAAGCAAATAATATACCTGCCAGAAGAACTGTCATGCAGGGTCGTCTATAATTTGCACATCCCCAAAACACGAAATGTGATACAAAGCATGACCGCCAGCGTTTCCACCATGCTTCTTGATGGCCTTTTGAAGAAGAGAATGAAGAAAATAGCGTCATACGACACTCCTTAAAACATAGACATAGATACAAAAAAAGGGCTATCTAGATCATAAACGAACCAGGTAGAAACATGATGACTTTTTTTGACTATCTTCTGGCCCTAGTATACGTAAGAATAACAGAAAAACCTATGAAGTAGTTCTCACTCTTGCGAATAAACAGGGCTATTTAATTCTCGCTTTCCTTCCGGATATGGCTCGCAAGCGAGCCGAAAAGGGTTGATAGTGTGCCGTAGGCGCGAGGAAAGCGAGAATTAAATAGCCCTGGCGAATAAAAAGAGGGACTTTACAGCGTTTTGATTTAATGCTACCATTACAATTCGCCGACATGAAATGCGTAACAATGCAAGAGCTTTCTTTTTTAATGATTGAACCTATTACTGAGTATATGGTGAGAGACTTCCTCCCCCATCAACCAGTGAACGATCCCCGAGGGGGGTGAGTGCCCATGAATGCAAAACAGATATGGCAAACAACAATAGAACGATTGCAAACAAAGGTGAAACCGGAAGTTTTTACGACCTGGTTTCAGGGCACCTCCGCGCTCTCCTTTCAAAATGGTGTTTTTATTGTGCGTGTCCCTACCACATTTGCCCGCGCACACCTTGAATTTCGCTACATTGATATCATCCACGAAGCTCTTGAAGAGATCCTGCGCGAGCCGGTTGAAGTTAAGTTCGTTGTTTCCAAAGAGACGCCTCAATCTATGAGTGAGGAGATGGAGGAAACGATGATCATGCCTGCACAAAAGCGTACGTATCGCCTGCCAAGAAAGCGTGCAGCGCAACGAGAGAAGCGCATTGCCGACGCGGCAGAAGCTGCTGCAATGACCTCTATGGCACCACCTACGACCCCCCATACAAGTGTGCACCGTATCAACGAGCAGAATGTGCAACAGCCAGAGGCGATCTCCGAGACGATCTACTACGCGCGAAATGAGTCGCAGCAAAAAACGAAACGTGAACCCGATGTTGCGATGCTCTTTCCACATGAAGGTCTGCTTAATACGCGTTATACATTTAATAGTTTTATCGTAGGAAAATCAAATCAGCTAGCTCATGCAGCATCACTCGCTGCATCTGAGAATCCAGGACACATCTACAATCCACTTTTTCTCTATGGCGGTGTGGGATTGGGCAAGACCCATCTTATGCATGCAGTTGGACATGCGGGTGAGTCCAGAGGACTGAATGTTCTTTACGTCACATCGGAAAAGTTCACAAACGAGATTATCAACGCGATCCGTTATCAGAAGACGGAAGAGTTCAGGGCGAAGTATCGGCAGATCGATATTCTACTTGTTGACGATATCCAGTTTATTGCCGGAAAAGAATCAACCGAGGAAGAGTTTTTCCACACGTTTAATTCTCTCCATAGCGCAAACAAGCAAATCGTGGTCACCAGCGACCGCCCGCCCAAGGCCATTCATAGTTTACAGGACCGCCTGCGTTCGCGCTTTGAGTGGGGCTTGCTGGCCGATGTGCAGCCACCTGAATATGAGCATCGGCTGGCGATTTTGCGTTCCAAGGCCGAGTCTTTACGTTTCTCCGTTCCCAGTACAGTTATTGATTACATTGCACGTCCACAATGCAGCAATGTACGCGAACTGGAGGGAGCACTCAATCGCGTGATTGCCTATGCCACATTGCATGATGAGCCACTGACCATGAATCTCGCGGTGAAAGCCCTTGAGCATATTTACAGTAACAAAAAGCCGTCCTCTAATCTCTCGGTCACGGAGGTAATGGCGGGAATATGTGCGTACTATAATGTGGAGGAAGCGCTATTGTGTGGCAAGCAGCGCGACCGTGATATCGTCTGGCCGCGCCAGGTTGCTATGTATCTGATGCGTGAGAAGACTAGCGCATCGTTGTTGCAGATTGGAACGGCCCTGGGTGGGCGCGATCATACCACAATCATGCATGGTTGGGAGAAGGTTAATGTTGAGATGGCCCATAATGATCGTGTGCGACATGAGATTGCGGCGGTGCTGGAGTCTATTCAGGGCAGGCATGGATGAAAATAATGAGGTTTAGAAGGTATAATAAGGGGTGTAGTGAGGTGTTTACTAGCTCATAGCAGGAGCCATTTTTATGCAACAACAACAGCAGTCAGGAAGCTACAACTTACTGGCCGTTTTTCCAGATGAGACAATCGCGGAGGCAGCAGCCTCAAAATTGCGCAAAGAAGGATTCAGTAACGATGAGGTATTTCATCTATCCGCAGGTAGCGCAGGCAATGGAGAATTTCGCGAACATGGGCCAAATACAGCCCGTAGAGATGTGTTTCTCCAGGTCCAACGTTCGCGCCCGAATCCACTGCTGGTCTTGATATTCGCCATCGTTTTCGGCCTGGTCCTGGGAGCGTTGGCAACGGGAGCCGGGGCCATCTTCAAGCTTCCTGAACCAACCACGATCATTAGTGGTGTTATTATTGGTATAGTGATTGGCGTAGTGATTGGCCTGTTGCGACGGGGTCGCGTGCGTGGAGCAATCGGACAAGATCTGACAAAAACCGCTGCACCACCAAAGAACCTGCCGCAGGGAGCCCTCACCGTTGTCGCCCTACGCCTTGCCGATCCTGATAATATCAGTCGAATGTCACGGGCACGTGCGATGTTGATTAATGGTGGAGGGAAGATCGACAGAAGCGTTGGACGTAAATAATAATTCCCTTAAGACGGGCTTATAAATCGCGCCCCTACATCATTGATAATGCATGCAAAAGAGTATTATCAATGATGTAGGGGCGCGATTTATAAGCCCGTC
>JACDAE010000423.1 GCA_013695595.1 Ktedonobacteraceae bacterium
GGTGACGCCCCTACCCCTATTCGCAGCGTTTTCCCCGTAAGGCTGATCCAAACGTCGTTGACCAGTTCCAGGTTGCTTCTGTGTTCCGTAACCCATGTGGCAGCAGCCAGTTCATCGCGTGAGAGGAGCAGCTTTTCTGGAGATTGGAGTGCGCTGGCCAGAACGTGAGCTGAATGTGTGCTTTCGGCCTGTAGAATTGCGCAATCGGAGACGCCCCAGCGGGAGAAAACGTCGACGACCGTCAATGTAAGAGCATGGAGTTGTTCGTCGAGTTGATCCTCATTATTAGTGATGCGCACCAGTTGATAGAGAATGGCCGTTTCATGTTCGTGGCGTGTCGCCTCCTCAGCGATGCGACGCAGGGTCGCGGCCAGTTGTCCGGTGAAGATGGCGGTGGCGAGAAAGACGAAGAGCGCGATCCATTCTTCCACGCGATAGATAACAAATGTGAAGAGGGGAGGGATGATAAAAAAATCGAAGGAGAAGAAAGCGATAAGAGAGGCCAGGATAGAGGCATAGCGTCCACGTGTGCTGGCGAGAGGGAGGACGATCAATAGATATACGATCGAGATATTAGGAATGCGAGGGTACAGGTGAAATACTGAGATGATGTATGTCAGCAAGAGCACGCTCGTGGCCGCCAGTGCTGTATCGAGCAGGTACTGTTGCCAGGAGTGGTTGGAATATGTTTTTATGCGTGAGAGAAGATCAAATGTACGCATGGCAGACTTTCTTGATTGGAAAGAATCGCTAAAGAGATACAGAGAAAGTTCTCTTTTGGATGCAGTATAATCCGCACGATATCAATGGATGCTAAGGGAAGGGCGAAAAAAACTCAGAAGAATCTCAAGAAAAATACCTGGTTGAGTTATACTTACAAGAAGGTGGAAAGAGAGCCGTCTCCCCATTTATTATGGTATTGCCGGATGGAGAGGAGATACTAAGCTTCCATTTTCGTGTCCTGAACATATATGACATCCCGTATAAGGAGATTTGAGATGTTAAAAGATATATTGCGTGAAAAACCAGCTTTTCAACAGATATTGGAAGAAGGAAGAGAAGAAGGAAGAAAAGAGGGTTTGGAGTTGGGGCGGCAGCGTATCCTTCAATCACTCCGTCAGAAGCTGCTGAATCTTGTCCAGGCGCGCTATAGTGAGTTGTCTTCATTCGCCCAGGAACGGGTACCTTTGATTGAGCAGGTAGAGATACTCGAAGACATATTTTTTAAGGTTGCGATTGCCGCAACAGTAGAGGACGCACGGACAGCGTTGCTCGTGAAATAAGAGATGTTGGGGAGAGGTTATGTATGTTTTGTGTGGTCTCTCCCCGATGAAGGATAAACTGGGTGAGATTTATTGGAGGGCGACGGCGACGGCATCGGGAATAACGATTAAATCCTGTCCATAGCGAACGACTTGCTTGGCATCAAAGGTTGGATAGCGTCCGCTGATCCGTCCACGGAGTCCTGCTGCCAACTCAAATGCCACAACCTTTAGGGCGTTGGGTGTAGAGGCATCCACCAGGATGTTGCCAATCTTGCCGATGACGGTACCACCTTCGCTCAGGACGTTGTAAGAGAGGACTGTACTGCCCAGTGGCAGTTTTGCGATGATCTCATCACTTTTCTCTTTAATGAGGTGCTCCTCGCTGGCAAATGTGACCGCGTCTGCTCCGATTGCACTGATGTTACTGGTGGGTAGTGCGCGATGTGCAAAGAGACTTGTTTTAATCAGCAGAGCATAAATGCTACTCTGTTGGGGATCAAAATAGAAATCCTCCAGGGTGCCCATTTTCATTCCCGTATCCATTGCGACGACCGCAAGCCCTTTGATCTCTGACCATTTTCTAGGTACCGCTGTGTTTTGCATCCTCTGTCTCCATGTCAAGAAATATCTCCATGTATGAAGGAGTGGAGATCGACCCCACTCCATTATAGCATGGATCTGCTATTTCTTGACACGTATGCTTTAGCGGGATGGCTTCAACAATTTGTGGAAAAGACCGAAGAGCAAGAACGTTGGTGGCCACTGACCGACGAAGAGGCTCCAATCACGTTTTTGGAATGCAAACAGGAGTGCAGACGCGATAATTGAGCCAAGCGCAGCCCAATACCAGACCTCATCAGGTACCTGATCGGTGATACGGAAGTATTGATCCTGTGCATCCTGGGCCTTTGAAGTGGCGATATCTATTTTTGCCATGGTAGAGTTTCCTTTCGTTTTCTGGAACTTTATAGATTAGTGAAATTTCTTATGGATAGCTTCCACTGGTCTTTACACGATCCTTGATGACTGAAAGTGACACTCTGTAACCAATATATGTAAAATAATGTAACCATATATGTAACCGTGTGTCGTATAGTCCAGGACTATCATAGAAGAGCACACGAAATCTGGGTACGACTTCACTCAAGCTAGCAGGATCGATGCAAAAGCCTTTGTTTCACCTCTCTTTGACATTTGGTGAGAAACGTCTTACTATTTTTACTATACTAAGAAATGAACCATGATACATTGATATGTATGCTGAATAGAGAGGTTTTTTGATGGATAATACCCTGCCCACTCCCACTGCTCCCCAGTCTCTCTGGAGAATATGGCTCAAGACCAGTCGCCCAATGACGCTTACTGCTGCGGTAAGTCCTGTATTGGTGGGCACTGCGGTCGCGGGATATGTGGGAACGTTTCATCCCGTGACGTTCCTGGTAACGCTCTTTTCGTGTCTGTTTTTACAGATCGGGACAAACTACTTTAACGAATACTTCGACTATCGCTATGGGCTGGATCACGCGGGTTCGTTGGGGGCCATGACGGTCATTTTTCGGCAAGAAATGACCGCTAATCAGGTCCTGGGTGGGGGAATCCTCTGCTTTGTTTTAGCTGCCCTTGCTGGCCTCTATCTGATCTTTACCATCGGACCCGTTATTATTCTGTTTGGCCTTGCAGGTATGTTAATTGCCTATTTTTATAGTGCAAGGCCCTTTAAATTTTCCAGTCGTGGCCTTGGAGATGTGCTGGTCTATATTGCGATGGGATTTTTGATGACCTGGGGTTCTTACTATGTGCAGATTCCGCACTGGTCGTGGGCTGCCTTTGCGGCCAGCATTCCCGTGGGTTTTACGGTCACAGCCATCCTGAATATGAACAATGTGCGTGATTATCAGGATGATCTGGCCGTCAACAAAAAAACGTTGCCTGTACGCTTTGGCATCAAGTTTGGGCAACGTTTCCACGCATTTCTGCTGATTGGGAGTTATGTTGCGGTGACGCTCTTTGCGCTGGTTGGCTTGCTGCCTTTGTTTACTCTCGCCGTCTGGCTCACCTTCCCGCTGGCCTTTACAAATGTGCGTTCCGTTCTCAATGCGGTTGATCGTAAAGCATTTATCGTCGGCATCAAACGGACCTCTCTTTTACATTTGCAGTTTGGTGTGGTGCTGACTCTGGCGATTGTGCTTGCGACGATTGTGCGCTAGTGTGATACATGAATTGAATGTGATGACGTAGGGACCAGATTATGCAGTTTAAAAATTTGCTGTGGATATCACGATGATGGACCAACGAAGATCACGGTAGGGAAGCCATTTATAATTCCGTGGGATACCTGCATCGGCCTGTCATGGGCGTTCAGGGGACACGGAATTATAAATGGCTTCCCTACCGTGATGATTTTTCCCCACGATGTAGGTATCCAGATTATTTATTTAAATTGCATTATCGCGTCTAACAATTTATGCGTGATCCGCTGCTTTTAATCTATAATGCTCCAGCCATAATGCGTGCAATTCATGCACCTCTTGAGAGGGAAGCGTGATGGGATCTCCGAGTTGGCGAGCGATCGTATAGATCCTCGCACTATCTTCTAGCGCATGAGCGACGGAAAAGGTATGTGAGGGGTTGGTGCCGACAGCCATGGCACCATGATTGCCCCAGATCACCGCAGCACCATCACCAAGTACCTCGGCAACGAGTTCGGCGAATTCTTCTGTGCCGGAGCGTTTGTAGGGCGTTACGGGCACCTCTCCACCCAGGCAACTGGCCGATTCCGCCAGAATAACCGGGACAGGTTTATGCACGACGCTAAAGGCCGAGGCATAGAACGAGTGCGTGTGCATCACACAGTGAATATCGTGGCGGCGACGGAGAATAAGGGTATGCAGCGGTGTTTCGGTGGATGGACTCCACTTGCCCTCTACAACCTTTCCATGCTCATCAATGACGACGATATCTTCGGCGGTGAGGGACTCATAGTCGCCACCACTGGGCTTGATGCAGATCAGTCCACTCTTGGGATCACGGGCGCTGATGTTGCCCTGCGAGGCACGCACAAGTTGACTATCATACATTTTGCGTGCATAGCGTGCCACTTCGGTGCGCAATTCAAATAATAACATACTGTGCTCCAATCATTTCTTTTGTTCCTGTTTATCGAGTGCTTCTGTCTGCTGACGCTTGCGCCTTGCCTCCAGTAAGCGTTCTGTTGTGGTCAACTCATGTGGTATGGGTTGAACTGGGCCTGTACGTACTTTCTCCATTGGTGTGGGTATCGCTTCTTTGGCGTTTGGAAGCGGTTTAAGTGGTTGAGGATGAATGCGACGAGTACGCCGCTCCTCGCGCTGCATACGTACGTTGCCCAGGGTTGTTCCGATGGTACTATCTTTCAAGTTGCCAGCCGCCGCAGTCTGGAATTTTCCGGGCCTGAGACGCATAAGCAGCCACCTCCACGCGACGGCGAGCGACTCCAGACTGGAGAGGCGGCGCGCCGCGATATCGATTGGGAGCAGCAGGGCCGCCAATGCGAGCAAGAAGAAGGTGATCGGTAAAGAGGCCGCAACCGGGGTCAGATCTTGCGGAAATGCTCCACTCCAATCATTGATCTTCAGCAACGTTCCACCTCCATCCTGAGCCAGGAGCTTCAGGAACGCCATATCGGTGCCCTGAGTGCGGAATTCGGGCGAGTAGGGGACAACCATGCCTGTTGTGGCTGTGAGTCGGTTAGTTGATCCATTGCTGGCTGTTCCTTGCCACGTGACCTGGAAGACATAGATACCGACTGGCACGGCTGAGAAGCTCCCCTGCCAGCGTTGCGGTGCCGCTGGTTGTAGATTGATCGTTTGTTGTGAATGGTCAGGGGCGATGATGTGCGCCATGACCTGTTGTTGATTAGTTGCCTGCGTGGTTGGAATATCCACCGTGATCTGCCCACTCCCATCTACAATTTGCCCGTTAATGTTCATGCTGCTATCCGGTGCGGGTAGGGTCCAGGTGACCAGATTAGCCCACCACTGGGCGGCCTGGTTCCAGCGCAACCAGTGCGAGGTCCAGAGGCCCAGCGCGTCGCTCGTCCAGGCAGCAACGCGCCCCAATCCATATTGCCATACCGCGAGCACGGGATCGTCGCGATGACTGACAAGCACCATCTGGGCGGTAGGCTTTGGTGTTGTCGCAACGTACCCATTCAGGATTGGAAGCGCATTTAAGCCCGTGAGGATGGGATGAGTCCCGACGACCGCCGGGGTAAAAGGTTCATTAATAATTGTTCGTCTGGCGGCACGCTCGGTCTCTTTGAGGAGCACCTGCGGAATAACGCCTGGATCGTCTGCGCGATAGAAACGCCCTTTGCCCCAGGATGCAATATTGATCATCGTACCCAGTTCCTGATAGTCAGCCGAGTTGGTCGCGACTGTGGAGACGGTAATATTTTCTTTCGCCATTTTCGAGACTTGCGGGGCGTAGTTGTCAAAGGCATCCCCATCGCCGAGCAGAATAACATGCTTAATCTTCGCATTTGTACGTAAAAGAACTTTTTCTGCATTGACGAGATCCGGATTATAGGTGCCAGGATCGGTTGGATTGATGGCATTGATTGATTTGTTGATGGAAGCTTTGTCGGTGACATGCTGCATGGGAATGGCAAGCGTGCCATAGCCGGCAGAGATCCCGACCTGATCTTCAGGTGTCAACAGATTGATGACGCCTTCGGCGGCCTCTTTAGAGATATTGACCGGCAATGGAGCTTCCAGGCTTTCAATAATGAGCACAACGGCGAGGCTCGGTGTGTCTTTATGCTGCGGAATATCCATTGTGACGGGCAGTGTCTCTTCCAGGGGCGTGTTTGCATAGCTGCCGAGTCCGTAGCTGTTCTCGCCTCCGCTCACCACAAGGCCACGCCCAAGATCGCGTACAAACGACTGCAATGTCTGCATACGTGCGGTGCCCAGTTCGACTGCCGGGACATCGGCGAGGATCACTGCGCTATAGGTTGCCAGCCCCTCCAGTGAAATGGGCACGTCGTTAGGAGTCGCGACCACGACATTGATTCTAGTGGCTCGCAGAGCGTTGGCAATATTCACGCCACTGCCAGGATGTCCCTGGATCAATAAGACCTGTGGAGGGCCTTCGACATTCACAAATGCCGTTGCTTCATTGTTTTGCAGCAGCGTATCCTGCGGTGCGTCAAGATCAAGTCGGTAGGTGTGGAAGCCTGATGGGGGAGCCAGCAGATTAAAGCTCAATTCCTGCTCTCCAATGCCCAGAGGAAGCGTTTGTTGAACGATAATACTCTGATCCATAAGAATACGCACGGTCGCTGTCTGGCGGACGCTGCTGTACAACTGAGTGTGTAGGATAAAACGCTCGTTGGTGTGCAGTTGTGTTGGCGCGGTAAGGTTATCGACACGAGCTTCGGGGCCGGTCGAGGTGGGCAGTGGCACAATGTCCAGGCGAATACCTTCCTGTTGTAATAACTGTGCCTCCTGCAATGCATCTTCGAGATTTTGCTGCCCATCGGTGAGTAACACAATATGGCGGCGGGTATCCGAAGGCAAGATAGCAGCCGCAAGACGTAGTCCCGTTGCTAGATCGGTATAATTGGTATCAGGAGTAGATTGAAAATGCGAAAAATCGATTTGCGTTTTGACCGACTGCTCTACCAATGCATTATGTCCTACTGCGACAATACCCACCTCATCGCCGCTATGTTTATGTTGCAGTGCCGTCGTAATCCATTGCTCGATGACGGGACGCTGGGCTGAGGTGCTATCAGAGAGATCACCCACAAAGATAGTTGCCTGTCGTGAGATAGGTTGTTGCCAGGAAGTGCCAGCGAGTGCGCAAATGATCAGGATGAAGAGTGCCAGGCGGCATGCCAGAATGAGACGCCTCTGAGGAGCGGAAAAGGGCAAAGAGGCCCTTTTCCAGGTGAGATACACCAGGACGCCGATTGGAAGTAAGAGCAAGAGTAACAATGGTTGCTCAAATGATAACACAATGTTTCCCTTTCACTAGAGGCCTTTATTTCTGGTGCGCCTGGTCGCTTTTAAGAGTCGTTTTCTGGCCAGAAGGTAGCGTTTTTGGATACGCGCGATACGTGTATTGTTGCTTGGAAATGCTGCTGCGCTTTTGCCTTGAAAGGTATGTTTTCCTACAAAATCGCGCTGTTGCCGCGTGGATTTTTGTGTCTGGTAGCCCCAACTGAAGAGCCACCATTCGGCGCAGAGGATCAGAATCAGAAGCGCGGCTATCCAGGGCCAGATCTCGCGCAACTCGCGTGATACTCCGTTCCCATTGGGCACAAAGTCACTGCTGCGCAGCACCGGCAGCACCAGGGCAGGCATCAGGCGCGACTGCAGCGGATCAAACAGGTTCACAGTAAAGGCACCATAGAGCATCTGACCATGAACGCGTTGTGTGACCTGGTAGATACCTACGGCATCGGTTCTGGCAAATGGGATTACGGGAAATGGAGGCCCAACCGTCGTCGTCTGCTGGTCCGGGCTGGTAATCGTGACCTGATCGGCTCCGGGCCAGACCTGGATGCTGACGGGACTGCCCGGTCGCACCTGTCCATCGCCCGCGACCGGTTGTGGCAGAAACCAGTTGGTGAGGTTCTGAACCAGAATTGGGAAGGACGGCTGTAGCCCCAGATCGCTCCCGTGCAGATCGAAACCAAGTGCTGCGATGCGCTGATTGTTTTTCTCGCCCGCAATCATCAGCGGTGTCTCCGGCGCATCAATGATCGATTGTATGTCTGCTCCCAGCTTTAACTGGTGGCTTGCCTGTAAGGTGTGAATGCTGCTGAGATCGACCGAGGTGAGCAGATTTAGCTTGTCGTCGCCTGGACTGATGCGACTCACTTTGATCAGGGGACCCGATGTGCCAAACGGATATGCGCCCGGAGGTGGATTCACGAAAAGGAGTCCACCTGCCGGTAAAATTGGCGGCACAAAGTCGTCAAAGATAGTCAGGTCATAATTGCCCGTATTGATATATTGTGCAGGGGTCGTCTTCGCTAAAATCACATCTGGCTGTAGCGCAAAGGCCGCCTGTAGAAACATGTTGCCTTTGGTAACAAGGAGGACGCGCCCCTTCTGGGAGCCGCCGACAATCGCCCAGGCGTTATGGTCGACCTGCATCGCATCCTGTGAAATAAGTTGAGCATGCAGGAAGCGTGTCCCCGCTGCGAGTCCGGTCCATTGGACGGTCCCCGTCGCCTGCGGGGCGAGTGTCACTGTCTGGACGCTGACCTCGCGTCCATCGGCAAATAATTCAACGGGAATTGAGCGCTGTTGTGAGCTATAGTTGGCAACCTCAGCGAGGGCGGCCAGGTTGCCCTGAAGGGTGCGTGAAGAGAGCGTTAGCAACGCCGCATTGGGAGCGTTTGTGCCGATACGCAGGTAGTGGACCGGGAACGGGACCAGGAGATTCTGGTTGGTCGTAGTGACATGTCCATCACCCACGACCAGCGCCTGCATATCTGTGCGTCCTGTCGCCAGTGAATTTGCCAGTGACAACGCCAGTTCCAGGTCTGCATTCTGGTTAGTAACTTTTGCGCGTTGGAGTGCATTTGACAACTGTGCTTTATCATTGGAGTCCGCGATAAGTACCTGTGGTGTATTCGCCATTGTGATCAGCGAGATATGATCGTTGGGGCCAAGGTTGGCAATAATGTCGGCGATATTGCTGCGTGCATCCTCAAATCGACTGGGCGCAACATCTGTTGCTTGCATGCTTGCCGAGGTTTGCAGGATGATGATGGTATCCCCGCTGATAGAACTGGTGGTAAAGATGGCGGGTCGCGCCAGGACGATCACGATAAAGAGCGCGGCCAATAGTTGTAGGAGCAGGAGCGGCGTGAGATGAAGGCGCTGCCATGGGCGACTGGCCTGCATATCCTGTAGTGCCTGTTGCCAGAGCAAGGTGCTGGCAATCGTGCGTTGTTGGCGTTTGGGGCGCATGAAATAGAGCAAAAGGATGATAGGAATGATCAAAGCAAAGGCGAGAGCCGCTGGAACAAGAAGGTTCATTCACTCCATCCTTTATGTTACTAGCGAACCAGCTCAATCTGGCGCAATAAACGCTGTACAACATCAATGACCGACATATCACTGGGAATAAGTGTATATGTTGCCATGTGCATATGTGCAAATTCCGCGATTTCCTGCGTAAAGTCGGCTAAGCGCTGCTGATAGGCGGAAAGTATGCCAGGCGAGATACTCACGTCGATGCTGCCTGAGCCTTCACTATCGCGCAATTGCCAGTCGCCCTGGATATCAGGTTGGATCTCTTCTGGTGAGAGGATCTGCAACATGGCGACCTCCTGTCGGAGCTGACGCACCGCACGTATGCCGGTCTGATAGCCGCCCGGAGCCATGAAATCTGAGAGCACAATCGTGAGTCCGGGGCTATTGACCACGCGCCCCATATCGTAGAGTGCTCGATTGAGATCGGTGCTCCCGGAGCGTGGCAGGCGCGTCAGGAAGTCGCCGATATTCCAGATGGCATTTTTGCCGCCACTACCGCGTCTGAAGGAGACCAGGCGATCGGTGAGTGCGCCGACGATGACGTTATCCTCGCACTTGAGGGAGACGTAGGCCAGGGCCGCGGCCAGGGCGATTGCGAGATCAGCCTTTGCCGGTGTACCGTAGGACATCGAGTCGGAGCAATCGATGAGGATGGTGACAGTAATATTTTCTTCGGCTTCAAAGACGCGTAGAAAGAGGCGTTCCAGGCGTGCGTAGGCTCGCCAGTCGATGCGCCGGAAGTCGTCGCCCGGTGTATAGCGGCGGAAGTCCGAAAACTCCATCGACGAGCCAGCCAGGGGTGAGCGCCTGCGTCCGGGGCGACCGGATGCCATCGGGCGGCGTGCCTGCAGCGACAGGGTATCCAGACGCTGGAGCGTCTGGGCGTCTAATGGGAAGCGCAGCTTTTCGTCGGCCATTATTGAGCCTCAACCTCTTCTAGAAGCGCGTCAATCAGGCTCTCCGTCGTCACATTATCGGCGAGTCCATCGAAATTGAGCACGATTCGGTGGCGTAGCACTGGATAGGCCACGGCCCGCAGGTCTTCTATAGATACATTATAACGCCCCTCAAGCAGCGCACGCACCTTCGAGGTCATGATCAGCGCCTGCAAACCACGCGGGCTGGCACCGTACCGCACATATTGACGCACCTTCTCCGGCGTGTCTTCCTGATCTGGATGCGTCGCCAGCAGCAGACGGACGGCGAACTCTTTAATGTGGGTCGCAACGGGTACGGCACGCGCAATCGTGATTAACTTGAGCAACTCTTCGCCATCCGCGACAGCCTGAGCATGCATCGATTGCACGCCCATTGTCGTGTCGATGATGCGCAACAGGTCGGCGGCCTTCGGAAAATTGACCTGGATCTTGAGCAGGAAGCGATCAAGCTGAGCTTCGGGGAGAGGATAGGTTCCTTCCATTTCGAGCGGATTCTGCGTTGCCAGCACGAAGAAGGGCGCAGGTAGTGGACGTGTGCGGTCGCCCACGCTGACGGTGCGCTCCTGCATACCCTCAAGCAGTGCGGATTGTGTTTTGGGGGTGGCACGGTTGATCTCGTCGGCCAGGACGATATTTGCGAAGATCGGGCCGGGCTGGAAACTAAAAATACGCTTGTTGCCTCCGGTTGCGGCATCGGGCTGGTCGGCGACAATGGTGGTGCCAACAATATCGGCAGGCATCAGATCGGGCGTGAATTGGATGCGCGCAAATTTCAGCGTCAGGGCATCGGATAGGGTGCGAATGAGCAGCGTTTTTCCTAGGCCTGGTACGCCTTCTAGCAGCACATGCCCACCAGCAAAAAGAGCGAGCAGCAATTCACGTACGACGCGCTCTTGTCCAACGACAATGGCGCTCAATTCCTTTTCTAAACGCTGCGCGATATCCATAAATGTTGCAATATCGCTCTCACTCGGCCCCACCTCACTATGCGTTGGAGGTGTATGCCCATTTTGTGAGAGGATCTCCTCATTGAGGGTCTTTCCCTTTTGATCGCCTATATTTGCCATGCGCTTTAGTGCCCTTCTAATTGATTAAAATAGTTATGGACGAGATCTTTCTGATCAGACGAGATATTGCTGTTGTCGATTTCATCGTGTGCCATCTGATTATACTGCTGAACAACCTGCGAGTAGGGAACAGAATCGCCTGGCTGCACAATGCCTGTGTTATTGTCCGCACTCTGCGTGCTGGAGCCTGAGCTGATCTGGCCGGGGATTGTAACCTGTTCGTTTTTGCCCTGCCCCGTTCCATTATTCCCGTTGGAACTGCCCTGCCC